>JAYTWE010000130.1:0-4705 GCA_043744055.1 Magnetospirillum sp. | reverse complement strand
AAATACTGCCCGGCCCCGCTCTTCTTTTCCGCCGCGTTCTTTTCCAACAGCCCTTCATAGAGGTTGCCCAAGCCCTCCTCTCGGGCCGTGAACCAGTCCAGGCCGTCGATGGCTTCGACGATGGCCTTGAGATTGGTAGGCTTCTTCAACCGGCTTTGGGCATCGACAAAGATCGCCAGCACCAGACCACGCCCGTTGGTGCCGAGGTCAAGCAGCAGGTGCTTGTAAAAGGTCAGTTGCTCCAGACCTTCGCGGCGAACCAGATCGCCCCACCGTTTGCCCTCGGGCAACTGATCCTCGCGGCCCGTTTCGGCCATCATCTTGAGGAACAGCAGGTAGGTCAGTTCTGTCACGTATTCGTGATAGGTGATGCCGTCGTCCCGCAGAATGTCGCAGAGACGCCAGAGCTTGGCGACGATATCGGTGGTGACGGTCATGGCTGCTTTGGGCCTTTAAGAGGTTTAGGGGGGGTCTTCTTCTTTATTCTTGCCCCGTAACTCGGGAGAAGCGTTGATACAAATATTCCCTCAACTACTTCAAAAACATCATTCAGGACCGTTAAGTCAGGTGTATATCCTCTGTGGATTGCGGCACTGCCAACATCTAATGTAGACATAATTGCATCTTTTACATTTTTTGCCACATAGCCAGCATCAATGAATTTATCAACATTTTTTGCGAACGATCCATTGTCTCCAACCAGTTTTATCATCAAAATTTCAAGTGCTGCACGAACACCCATGACGGCCAACATTGGAGATTCATTGTGTAGTGCACGGTATGTTTCCATTAAAATATTCGCTACAGCAGGTTCAAGCCTTGACACCCACTCAGGCTCTTGCCGGGCCATCCTGGGCGGATAGTAAAGACGCCTTGGAAATTCAATTACCTCTCCACGCTCACCATCAAAAACATTACTTTCGTAATCTATATCCTCATCAATGAACGAGATTTCCCGACACCCGAGGCACCGGCATATGAAATACCCCTGCTGACCATGATACTCGTCGGAATTGTAGGTGATAACGTGCCCTTCAAGGACGACGTGATCACGGTCGCCGCCACAGTTGTTGCAGCGTAACCTTGCGTTCTCGCCCTTTTGCAGCGTCACCCCGCGTCCCTCCACACGTTCTCCCGGATATCCCCGAGAATGGATTCCAGCTTGCCGCCGAATAACTTGTTCAGACGCTCGAAGCCGCCATCCTGTTTGTACTGGCTGGACTCGAAGAAGTCGCGATCAACCACGACCTCCTTCGCCACATCGTCACCGATGCGGTTCAGCCATTTCTTCTGAACCGGCGTCCAGTCATGGCTTTTGAGAATTCTCCCCATGGCATCCTTCACCCGGTCGGCGTAGGGCCGCAACGGATCGCCCAAGGCGGCCTGCCGGACATAGCCGATGATGGAGGCCGCGATGTCTTCGGACTTTGCCTGTTCCCAGGCCCGATGCAGAGCCGCTTCGGTGAAGGACTGACCGTCGAGGATCGTTCTGATCTGCCGTAGATGTTCGCGGGTCAGATCGCGGGGCCGCTGCACCACGATGGACAGGGCCGCCACCTTGTTGACGTTGTCACGGACCCAGGCGGTAAAGGAATCCAGGTAATCCTCGGGCCGGGTCAGGGTGCCGTCCTTGCCATAGCCATGGGTGATGGCAACGATCTCATCGGGATGTTCGGAAATCGGGATGGGATCACCGGGCCGGTCGGGACGCCAATCCAGAATGGGGCCGAGCTTGGGGCGGTCCTTGAACCATGCAGCCAAATCGCCAACCGAAGAATCACTAACCCGCTTCACCGTGGATTCGGGGGGTTCCCCCGCCGCCTGCTCATACATCTGCCGCCCTTGCTCTGACAGCAATTTGGCCCGGCGTTTCAGCTTGGTCTCGATCTGGGCACGGATGGCTTCCCGGTGGCGGTCATCGGTGACGCTGACCAATTCCTCCAGCAGCTTGGCAAAGGTGATCTTTGGCTCGACGCCAACCGGTTTCATATCAGTGAGGTCTTCGAGGGTCGGATAAAGATCAACCGCGTCGAAAATGCGGAAGACCTCCTTGCCAATCTCATCGCATCGCCGTGTTGCTCGGCCCAGCATCTGCTCGTACAAAATGCGGCTGTTGACCCGACGCAGGAACACCAGATTGGTGATCTTGGGGACATCGACCCCGGTGGTCAGCAGATCAACGGTAACCGCGATTTTCGGCTGCGGGTCATTGCGGAAGGACAGGGTGAGCGACCGGGCCTTATCCACGCTGCCGGTGATCTTTCGGACATCGCCATCATCAACACTGCCGTAAGTGTCCTCCAACGCCTGCTTGATCTGCTCCACCACCATGTCGGCATGGGCGTCACTGGCCGCGAAGATCAGGGTTTTGTCGGGTAGGCTGGGGTCGATGTATTGCACCAGAGCCTGGGCCACGGCCTTGTTGAATTGTTCGGTGATGACCCGTTTGTTGAACTGCTCGACCTCGTAGTTCAGTTCGTCCGGGGCAAAGGCGGTGACGATGGTGCCGTCCGTGGTGTTGAGCAGGTCGAGCTTTTCGCCCTTTTCCCATTTGATCCCGGCCACCGACAGGGCGGTCTCGATGCGGATCGGCGGTTCATGGTCGATCAGATAGCCGTCGATCACCGCTTCACGGTAGCTGTACTTGTAGATCGGCTCGCCGAAAATATCGACGGTGTGCAGGGCGGGTGTGGCGGTCAGGCCGATTTTCACCGCGTCGAAATGCTCCAGCACCCGGCGGTATTTGCTGATGTAATCGGCTTGGTCGCGGAACTCCAACTCGGTGTCGGACAGTTCGCGGTCGAGCAGATAGCCGCGATGGCATTCATCCACCACGATCAGGTCGTACTGATCGACGGACGGCGTATTGGCCGGATCATCAGACCCCAGCACCCTGCGGGCCAAGGCCTGGATGGTGCAGACATGCACCTTGGTTTCGGCATCGGGATCGACATCGCCCAGCCCCTTCACCCCGAACACGTCGGCGAAGGTGCGAACGCCAAAAACCTTGGTGGTGTTGAACTCGTTGGCGGTCTGGACACCGAGGATGTTGCGATCCACTACGAAGCAGACCCGCCGGAACCGTTTGGACTCCAGCAAACGGGACAGCATGGCAATGGCGAGCTTGGTCTTGCCGGTACCCGTTGCCATGGCGACCAGCATCTGGCGGCGATCATCGGCAAGGGCTTCCTCGACCTTCTCGATGGCCTTGCGTTGGTAGGGACGCAGGTCGAAGCCGAAATCCATGGGCATGGACTTCAAGGCTGCCTGGGCGGTTTCCCGGTCCATGGCAAGCTGGCCCCGCAACCCATCGGGTGTCGGCCAATCCACCAGGGCACGGCGGCGATTGGTGGATTTGCGGGTATCGCGGAACCAGATGCCGGATTCCGTCTCGATCTGCTTCAGGTATTCGCGGCCATTGGTGGCGAAAACAAAGGGGATGCGATAATCACCCCAGGGGCCATCCAACTCAACGCCCGGAATAGCCTTGAAGCCCTTGGCATAGCGTTTGGCTTGGTCGATGGCGGCGGAGACATTCTTGCGTTTCCGCTTGGCCTCGATCACCGCGACGCAGGTGGTGTCGATGAACAGGGCATAGTCGGCCCGGCCATCATCGGTCGGCCATTCGGCAATCGCTATGGCCTTACCCTTGGCCGGACGGGTACCCGATTGATAGGTGATGGACTGGCTATCGACATCCCAGCCACGATCACGCAGTTGCCGGTCAATGATGGATCGGGTGGCCGCTTCATCCAAATCGATGGCGGCGGCGGCAGACTGGGCGGCGGTAAGAACCATCGCCATGGTTGCCGGGGCAGTCGGGGTTGCTGCCTGGGCAGCCTGAAGTTCCTGAACCAAGGCAGCTTGCTTGGCTTCGGCTTCGTCGAGCAACTTGCGTAATGCCGTCTTTTCTTCGGCCTCGATGCGAATGCGATCTTCGGCGGTAAGGCGGGCCTGTTCCGCCTGCTGGGCTACGACCTGAGCCTGTTCCGCCGCTGACAATGATGCAGCATGTTGCAGGCGGAGGCGTCCCAGTTCGGCGACCAGGGCGGCCCCGGCACGCTGTGGATCGGCGGGTGGGGCAAAGGGCTTGGGCTGGTAGGTCTTGTTGCCGCCGTAGGATCGGTGGAACCAAACCGCCAATTGCCACGCCATCTTCAGGGCATTGAGGGCCGCCCCCTGATCAGCATAGCCGTGATGGGTGGCTTTATTTCCGACGATGCGGATTTCATGGAAAAGCCGGGCGGCGTCACGGGGAATCGCTCCCCGATCCTCCAGACGCTCCAGCAGGTCTTTCTGGCTTTCACGCAGATCGCCGGTTTCTCGCAGCCTGGAGGCGACGATCTGTGCCATCGCTTCGCCGAACTGCCGCAGCTTGATCAGGGTGGTGTTGGTGTCTTCGCGGAAATAGCGTTCGGCCAGCGTGCCGAGTCGGACAAGCTGATCATAGGCCGTTAAAAAACCGAAGTTGGGAGATGGCTGCACACCACGCCTATGACACCGTGAAAATCTGCAACGAAGGTACGTCCATCAACCGTTGCGGACAAGAGGCAGTGCGAAGGCATGGTAGATTCATGATGGTGCGGGAGGATGGGCGAGATCTAGCGGTGGTTGTTCGGTGGGCAGAAGCCCGGACAACTCATCCTCCGAGATGAACCGGAACACGGAACAAGCCTGATATTCCTGCGGGTTTCAGGCCCCTTGC
>JAYTWE010000129.1:0-1633 GCA_043744055.1 Magnetospirillum sp. | reverse complement strand
CGCCGCCAGAGCGGCCAGCATGGTCAGTAACGGCGGCACCGTCGCCCAGGGCGGCATCTCCGACAACCAGCCCAGAGCCAGCATCAGAGCTGAAGCCACCGCCTGGACGGCAAGATAAAGGGATGGCGCGCTTTTCACCCCCATACGCACCACCAAAGTGCGCTTCCCCGCAGCTTCGTCGGCGGCCATATCGGGGACTTCATTACAGATCAGAATGGCAGCGGTCCAGCACCCAACCGCCGCAGCCGCCAGCACCGACACCAGCGTAAAGCTGCCACTTTGCAACCAAGCCGAAGCCGCTACCGGCAGACCGAAGGCCAGCGCCACCACCGCCTCGCCCAGCCCACGCGATGCCAGGCGGAAAGGAGGGAGGGAATAGGCCACGGCCAAGCCACCCCCCATCAAACCGAAAACCAGCACCATCTGACCTTTGAAGACCGCCAGCACTCCGCCGACACCCGCCGCCGCCAGCAGCAGAATAATCCCCCAGACCGCCATGGCCCGAAGACCGAGGCGCCCGTCTTGGATGAAACGAGAGCCCCCGGTAAAGGGCGCGATAAAACCTTGGTTGAGCCGGTCGCAGCCATTCAACTCGTCGCTCACATCGTTGATGACATTGGCCCCGGCATGCAGACAGGCCATTCCCGCCAAGGTCAACAACAGCAAGCCGGAATGAAGCGTGGCCCCATCCCGCAGACCCCATACGGTTCCAACCGCCACCGGAATGATCGAGGCGGGAAGGAACATGGGACGCGTGGCGAGAAACAGGGTGCGGGCGAGGCCTGACATAACCGGATCGTGACAATCTTGCAAAAGGACTGCGTTGACGAAGATCAAAGAGGATAACAAGACAATGTTAGCATGAAGGCATCCTTAACCAAGACCATGCTAACCCTGCCCCAAATGAGAGCGGCGTGCGTCACATGTGACGCACGATGATCGAGCAGGAGCCGAATCATGCATGATCTGGTGCCCAAGGTGATGGACCCGAAGCTGCTTCAAATCCTGGAGCTCTGGCGGGACGCCTTGACCCAAGGCCCCATCTTGGAACCGGCGGCACTGTTCGCCGCCCATGCCGAACACCTGCTGCTGATCGAGGTCGAAGGCGGCGGCAATCGCTATCTCCATTACGGAGCCGCGTTTACCCGTCATTTCGGAGCAGACCTGACCGGTCGCATCATTGACGTGCTGCCGTCTGAAATTCTCCCCGCCGAGCGGCGCGGCATGCTGGAATTTGAATACACTTACGCCAGACGGATGAACTGCCCCCTGTGGCGATCCTATACCGCCCAATTCGAAGGCGATTCCGTGGAAACCTGGCAGCGTCTGGTCCTGCCGCTGGGCGATGGCAAACTGGCGGTGGGGGCTTATCCGGTAGCAACCGGCGGTTTTGGCGGCGATCAGGCCAGCGATCTGCTGCGTCTTGTCATCGAGCGGGTCCCCGTCGCGCTGGATCGTGATGGCGGCATTCAAGACCTTGCACTGTCCTTGCGCGCATATTGCGACACCCAACTCCATGTGGCGGAGCTGGAAGTTCTAGCGACCCGCGATTCCCTGACCGGAATCGCCAATCTTCGCCACTTTCACCATCTGGCCGGGCTGGAACTGGATCACGCGCGACGCATGGGACGTT
>JAYTWE010000128.1:0-5327 GCA_043744055.1 Magnetospirillum sp. | reverse complement strand
AGGGTGGACCAGCCCGCAGCGGCGAATAGTCCTTCCCACTCGCTACGGTCGGCGACATCCCAGGCGACCATCAAACTCATTTCAAGGCCTTTGCATAGGCTTTCGCCAAGTGTTCAGGTGACAATGCGCCATGAACCGGCAGCAGCAGAACGGAACTGCGCAGGGCCACCGCGCCTTCGGCATGGCGGGCATTCTTGGCCACTTCCGGCGGCAGATCGGGCCAGCTTTCCACCGGCAGATGGGCGGCGCGTAAAGCTTTGTAGCGTGCTGCCGCCGCTTTGGGTGAGGAAGCCCGCAGCGCCAACCGGTAGGGGATGGCGGTTTCGGAATGGAAGAGCGGCCGCAAATCGGGAGTCTTACGCACCAGGTCACGCAAGGCGCGTTCATTATCGCGCCGCCGTGTGGCTTCATGCTCCAGATTGCACACCGCCAACAGGTGCCGCGTCAGTGGGGAGGGAGCGCAAGGCGGCGTCATGGGGCTGGCGGCTGGATCGGAGAAGTACTCATCTTGGCTACCAGAAGGTATCCAGCGACGCAGGGTATCGGGGATCATCCCTTGGATCAGGCGCCGCGCCAGCCACCGCCACTCATTGGCGGCAGGTTTCGACCGGCGCAGGTGCTGAGCGATATCTTTGGCAAAATCCTCGGCACGGGAGCGGACGACCAGAATACCTCCCTCGGGCGCGGCCAGGAGCTTATGGGGCGAATACAGCACGATATCGCCGGATTCGTGAATGCCAGGGGTGGGCATCAGCACATGGGCGGCATCTTCGATCAGCAGGGCGCCCCGGCTATTGGCGAAATCTCGTGCCGCATCCAGTTCTGCGGCAAAGCCAAAGGTATGGACCACCACCACCATATCAATGGTGCCCAAGGTCTCGGCCACACTCCAATCCATGCGGCCATCGGGCAGAACCGGCAGGAAGACAAGTTCGGCTCCGGTTTGGCGTAATGGCCATAGGGATTGATTGCAATTCCAGCCGGGCAGCAGAATACGGGCGGGAAGGCCGTGCCGCTTGGACACCGCCTCGGCCACGGCCGCGAGGGACCAGGCGGTACGGGAACTGAGGAAACCGCTATCCCAGGGCTTCAGCCAGGGCGAGATCACCACCGGATCGGTGCTGATCGCACGCAGCGCACGGGGCAGATCGGACCAGCGGGGAAGCGGTGCGGTAGAGATCATAGTCCAGACTCCCAACGTTCCAGAACCAGCAGAGCCCAGACCGGCAGGGAACAGTCACGCCGCCCGGACTGGTGCTCGGCCAAGAGGCGTTCCACTCCGTTCCACTCCAGTCCCAAGGCGGCCATGCGCGTGGGGACGAGACGTTCCGCGACCATGGGAGCCAGCTCGTTTCTCAGCCACAGACCCATGGGCGGATTGAAGCCCAGCTTGGGCCGGTCCACGATTTCGGCAGGCAGTAATTTGCGGGCAACCGCTTTCAGCAGGGTTTTCTTGCCCGAGGCAAAGCGGCAGCCCGCCGACAGGCGCTGAACCAGCTCGATCAGGCGATGATCAAGCAATGGCAGACGCAGTTCCAGGGCGTGCATCATGCTCATGGCATCGCCATAGGCCATCAGATTGCCCGGCAGGAAGGATAAAAGGTCGGTCTCTTGCATGGCGTCCAGCGCATGGGCGCGGCCGGTGGCGCGATAGATATCGGCGATGGGGCGGGACGGGAACTGACCGCCCAATAAGGCCTGACGTTCAGCCGGAGTGAAATACTCCACCCAGGATGCATACATCTCGGCATCGGACAGCCCGGCCCCGGCGACGAATTCACGGATGCGGCGAAGGGTGTGATTGCCGGAATTGCTTTCCGGCAGCAGGGCCACGGCGGGCTCGATCAATCCCTTGCGCAGAAAAGCGGGAATCCGTCGCCATTTGGCCGCGAGCAGACCGCCGTGATGGCGGGGATAGCCGGCGAAAACTTCATCACCGCCATCGCCGACCAAGGCGACGGTAACGTGTTGGCGGGCGCTGTGGGACAGATCGCCGATCAGCAGGGCGGTGGGATTGCCGAAGGGCTCGCCGAACGCTGCGATCATGCGGTCCAGTCCGCTGACCAGCCCGGCCGAGGCGGGCAGTTCGGTATGGCGGGTGCCCACATGGTTGGACACGGCCTTGGCGGCGTCGCGCTCGTCATAGGCGGCTTCGCTAAAAGTCATGGTGAAGCTGGAGACCGCGTCACGGCCCCGCTCGCGCGCCATCAGGGCGGCGATCACCGAGGAATCCACTCCGCCCGACAAAAAGCAGCCCACCGGCACATCGGCCACCATGCACGACCGCACCGCCTCGGTCAGGGCGGGCATCAGCTCTTCCACCGCTTGATCGGTGGTCAGGCTGCGCTGGCCGGTGAAGGCGGGTCGCCACCATTGGGCAATCTCGGGCGGCTTGCCGGGTGTGAAGCGCAACAGATGACCGGGAGCAAGTTTCTTGATCCCCGCATGCATGGTGCGCGGCGCGGGAACGTAAAGACAGGCGAGAAACTCGCTTAACGCTTGGCGGTCGATGGCGAGGTCAACACCAGGAACCAAGGACAGCGCCCGGATTTCCGAGGCGAAGGCCAGACCATTGCCGGGCAGCCCAGCCCAGACCAGCGGCTTGATTCCGACCCGGTCGCGGGCCAGCAGAACCGCGCCGCTATCCCTGTCCAGCAAGGCGAAGGCGAACATCCCCACCAGCCGGTCCAGGGCGGCTTCACCTTGCTCCATCAGCAGGGCCAGCAGAACTTCGGTATCGCTGCTGGAGCGAAAGGATTGACCGCGCGCTTCCAACTCCGCCCGCAGCTCGGCGTGATTGTAGATTTCACCGTTGAAGGCGATGACCCAACGACCGCAGGGCGAAGTCATGGGCTGACGGCCGCCCTCGGTCAGGTCGATTACCGCCAGACGGGCATGGGCAAGGCCAAAGCCGGTGCGCTCGCAGATGAAGCTGCCCTGGCCGTCGGGGCCGCGATGGGCCAGCCGCTCCTGCATCTTTGCCAGAAGGGACGGAGTCGCGCCCGAGGCTCCGGCTATGCCGCACATAGGGGAATCTCCTCGGCAAGAGGCAATTGGGTGAGGAAATCGGGGCGCTTGCCGCTGGCGAAGGGCAGCCGCGCCAGGATCTCCACCGCCCGCAACGGCAGTAACGCCAGCTGGCCCAGTGCCGCCCCCCATTGGCCCCGCGCCCTATAGGCTTGCACCGCCTCGTAATGAATAATCAGGCATCGCAGCAGGACCGGGGCCAGAACCGGACCGGGCAGCGTCTTTAAGATGCCCATATGGCGGTGCAAGATGGCCAGGGAACAGGCGACTTTGCGGTCGATGCGGCTGGTGATGCCTTCGGGCGCGATGGTATAGCGCAGCAGCGGGTCGGCGAAGGTCTCGAACCGCTTGCCCGCTATGGACAATACTGCCAGCCACAGCTCGTAATCCTGGGCGGATCGCAACCCGGCATCAAAGCCGCCCACCGCCACCACCGCATCGCGCTTCACCAGCACGGTGGAGGACGAGATGAAACCGCGCAGGAACAGAGTCCGGTAGGGATCAGCCGGATTGCGCAGCCAACGGGCGCGGCTGTCGTTCAGGCTTTCGCCTTGGGGAGTCACATTGAACAGATTGTGAGACGACATGACCAAGTCCCCGGCCTCCGAGACCTCCAGGCTGCGTTGCAGCTTACTCGGCAGCCATTCATCGTCGGAATCCAAAAAAGCCAGCCATGTGCCCGCCGCTGCCGCCACCGCCCGGTTGCGAGCCGCTCCAGCACCTTGATTGGATTGGGTGAAGGCCCGGAGATGGATGCCGTTCATTCGGCTCGCCATGGCTTTGATCCGCGCCACGGTATGGTCGGTGGAGCCGTCATCCACCACGATGACCTCCTTGGGCTTCACACTTTGGGCGGCGATGGAGGCCAGGGCGCGTTCCACCGTCGCCGCCGCGTTATAGGCGGGCATCACCACGCTCACATCGGCAAATTCAACCATCGGCCATCTCCGCCAGACTGGCCGAGGGCGCTTCGGCATACGAGCCCTCCACATGCAGCCTGATGGTCAGCTCCAGCGCCAACAAGGCGTAGAGGCGGAAGGCGTGACGGCCGGGCTGGGCCAGTAGGCGCTCGATGCCGCCCTGGCTCCACCAGCCGCGCTCCAGGCTTTGCTTGCGGGTCAGCAGACGGTGCGCCAGCGGGGCAAGCCCCCCCCTCTCGAACCAAGCCGGAACCGGCGAGGCGAAGCCCTGCTTCGGGGCGTTCAGCAGGGAAGCGGGCAGGAAATCGGCGGCGATGGACCGTTCCAGCGCTTTTTGCCGTCCACCGGGATTGCGGATATCCGGGGGAACCGCCAAAGCCGCTTCCACCAGCCGGTGATCCAGCAGCGGCACCCGGCCTTCCACCGAATGAGCCATGGTGGTGCGGTCCAGCAGACAGAGCAGGTCTTCCGGCAGATAGGTGTTCAGCTCGGCGAACAGGGCGGCGCTGTCGGCAGGGCCGGTGTATTCGCTGAAATACCCTGCCTGGGCCGGTTGAGGCAGAGCAAGCTTGCTGCCCAACAGCGCCATGATGGGGGGCGGGAATAAGGTGGAGTGGTCGAACAGATAAGCGCCGCGATTGCCGTCGAACTTCTCAGCGCGGGCCAATTGCCAGGCCAGGAAGGGATTGAAGGTTTTGACTCCGCCCTCCACCAGCTGGCGCAAGGGACGCGGCAGGTTCAGATAGCGGGCCTCCACCGGCAGACGGAAATAGCGGCCATAGCCGCCGAACAGCTCGTCGCCGCCGGTGCCGTTCAGCACCACCCGCGTCTCGCGGCTGATGACCTCGTTGATAAGGTGATTGGGCAGCAAGGACGCATCGGCCAGGGGCTCGTCGGCGTGCCAGCACAGCCGGGGCAGCAATTGGGCGGCGCTGTCGGTGGCCAGCTCGAACACGGTATGGTCGGTGCCATAGCGGGACGCAACTTCGGCGGCTAAGGGGGTCTCATCCACTTTCGCGCCAAGGAACCGCACCGTATAGGTCTTTAACGGCCGGTCCAGATGCCGCGCCGCCAGCGCCACCAGCAGACCGGAATCCAGGCCGCCCGACAGCATGGCCCCGACCGGCACGTCCGAGCGCAATTGCAGCTTGACCGCATCGTCGAGAATCTCGACCAAGCGGGTGCGGATGCCGGGCTCGTCTTGGGGCAGATCGGCGGCGGGGGTCGGTCTCCAATATCGCTCCACCGAGATCTGGCCATCGGCCTCCACACTCATCAGGCTGGCGGGCGGCAGCTTGAAGACGCCTTTGTACAAGGTGGCGGGCGCGGGCACATAGCCATGGGCACGAGCCAGCCGTCGCGGTCGTAATCGCAAAACGC
>JAYTWE010000127.1:0-3835 GCA_043744055.1 Magnetospirillum sp. | reverse complement strand
CCGCTACCAGGCCTCGGCCTCGTTCGTCGATGCCATGCGCCATTTCATTCCGGCCAGTGAGCGGCTTTATACATGGTGGAGCTATCGCTCCCCCGATTGGCAAAAAAATGATCGCGGGCGGCGGCTGGACCATGTCTGGGTGACGCCGGCCCTGCAATCGTCCTTACGCGGCGTACTGGTGGCCCGTGAAGCCCGGTCTTGGACCCAGCCCTCGGATCATGTGCCGGTGATGGTGGATTTCGACCTATAGAGACAGGCGATAACCGCCGCCCTCGTTCAGCAGTAAAGTCCCGTCACCTTTCGGCTCGATCTTGCGCCGCAGCCGGTAGATATGCGTCTCCAAGGTGTGCGTATCCATCTGCGCGGAATACCCCCAGATATCGGCCAGCATGGCTTCACGGCTGACCACCTGGCCCGCCGCCTGAGCCAGGCGAAGCAGAATGGCGACCTCCTTATGGGTCAGCCTGATCTTGCGGTCATCGTCCGAGACCAGGAGTTTCCGACCCGCCTCCAACCTCCAAGGACCGATACGCAAGGCGGCAGGGTCAGGTCTCCGGGCCAGAGTTTCGGTAATCTTGGCCACCAATGCCGACAGCCGCAGCGGCTTGGTCAGGACTCCGTCACAGGGGCAACCGGGTGGGGAGACAGCCTGTACGCCCAACAAAAGCAGCGGCGCGGCAATGCCAAGATCACGCAAGCGTTGGCACAAACCGCTGTCTTCAGGATCATTCAGAGCCTCATCCACCACAATCAAGTCATGCCCGGCAGCCAACACGCACCCAACCTCGGCAGTCGCGGACTGAACGACCACCATGCTCGCAGCCCCTTCCAGATGCTCGGCCATGGTCTGGCGCAGCATGGAATCGGCAACCATTAAAAGAATTCGTGGCTGACCGCTCATGGATTAGGGCTCTCGCAGGGGAATCAGGGCCATATACTCAGTTCACGTGAGAACCCGAAAGAAGGAAGGGTTCTGCCCTTCACCCGCAAGGGACTCGGTCCCTTGACCCATTCCTAATATACCAGAGGGATCAAAGGGCCTCGGCCCTTTGCGGGCGTGGGCGGAGCCCACAATCTTCATCGGGAAATTTTCAGGTTCTCAAGGCGACGGACTATACCATATATGCTCCATAGTTTACGGCAAAGCGATGGCGCCATATCGCTTCCCCTTTTGCCTCTGCGGGAAAGGGGGTATGGTGCGCCCCTTGTTTTTTGGCCTTATACGAAGAAGTTCCGCCGATGAGCCGGCATCTTGACACCACCCCCAAACCAGAAACACCGGCCCCCAAGCCCTTGGTGGCGGTGGATCGCGCCATCAGTGAATTGCGGCGCGGCGCGGCGGTTCTGGTCCGATCGCCATCCGGTCGCGTGCTGATCTTAGCCGCCGAAGCGGTCAGTGATGAAAGCTTGGCCCGGCTCAAATCCGATTCCGGTGCGGAACCGATTTTAGCCATTACCGGCCGTCGCGCTGGAGTTTTAGGCCTGAGTGAATCCGAATCCGGCGTGTTCCGAGTTGCCGCACAAGATGGTTTCGATACTGAAACTATTGCTTTCCTGGCCGATCCTTGTGCCCGCACCCTGGGCCAGCCCGATCTGACCCGACTAGACGTCCAAAGCGCCTTAGGTCTGGAACCCGCCTGTGTCACCCTGACCAAATTGGCCCGCCTACTGCCCGCGGCAATCATCGCCGAGACCACCACCCATGCGCCGTTCGACGTGGTTCAGGTGGAGGCCGACGATATCTTGGCCTATCAGGTCACCGCCGCCCGTACCCTGCGTCAGATCAGTCAGGCCCGCGTCCCGCTGGAAAATGCCGAAAATGCCCGTATCGTCGCCTTTCGACCCTCGGATGGCGGCATTGAGCATCTCGCCATCATCATCGGCGAACCCGATCCCGATCAGGCCGTACTGACCCGGCTGCATTCGGAATGCTTCACCGGCGATCTGCTGGGATCGTTACGGTGTGATTGCGGCGACCAACTGCGCGGCGCCATCGCCGAAATCGCCCAAAGCGGCAGCGGCGTTCTGCTCTACCTCGCCCAAGAAGGGCGCGGCATCGGGCTGGTCAACAAGCTGCGGGCCTATCAGCTTCAAGACGAGGGGTTCGATACCCTGGACGCCAATCTCCAACTGGGCTTCGACGATGACGAGCGCATCTATCTCCCTGCGGCTCAGATGCTGCGACTCTTGGGAATCGGTCGGGTCAGGCTGTTGACCAATAATCCCGGCAAGATGGAGGCTTTGGCCCGTCATGGGATCGAGGTGGCCGAGCGGGTTTCCCATGTCTTCCCGTCTAATGACCACAATCAAGGCTATCTCCTGACCAAGGCCACACGCGGCGGGCATTTATTTTAGGCGTGGGGTTTTAGACTCAGTTCACGTGAGAACCTGGACCCCATTCCTAATAATCCAAGGAGATCAAAGGGCCTCGGCCCTTTGCGGGTCTGGGCGGAGCCCATATTCTCTCTCGCGGAATTTTTATAAGCCGCTGATTGCCGCTAATCCTGAGGCGGCTCCCTTGGGTAATTGCTTGGCGGTTTGCTCGCTGATTCCCCCTAGGGCCAGAACTGGCAACTTAGCGCGGCGCGCCCATAGGCCGAACCGAACGGCTCCGATGGGCGGTTGCCCCACATGACTGCGGGTGGCAAAAGCCGGAGACAGCAGCGCAGCATCGGCTTTCAACCAGGCGGCCCGGCCCAAAGCCATGGTGGAATGAGATGCCGCCGTCAAAAGAATACGCCGCCGCCGCCGCCAACCCAAAGCGGGAGACAGCAGCCCATGGCGGGCCAATCCTTCGGGAAGGTGCAATCCTTGAGCTCCCAATCGGGCAGCCAGCCGCCAATCCCCCGCCACCAGAAGGATCAGACGGCGACGCCGCGCCAGGGCGGCAACGGATCGGGCCAGGGCAAACCGGTCGGGGGAATCATAATGACGCAACAGCACCCCGGAACCGGGAGGTAAACGGGCCATGGCGGCCAGGGGATCAGGCAACCGCACCTGATCGGTAACCAGCAATAAAGCCGGACCGGACCAGCGGCGCGAAGCGTTGAATTTCAGCAGATGGGCGGCACGCGCCAGATTCATTGCGACTCGGAAACAGATGTGCCGGAGCGTTGGCCCATCTTGGCATTCCGGTCATATTTACTCAATCCCTGCATCATGGCTCCGCTGAACCAGTCGCCCGAAGCCGAATTGGCGGCATTGGCGCTGCTTTGCACCGCCGCCATTTCTTGAACCATGGCTGGGCTCATCACCTGCTGATTGGAGCGCGCCCCGGTCACTGGAGTATTGGACCGCATTCCGCCTTGAGAAATGCTGGTTCCCACCGCGGGCGGTGATTTGGTGGCGACAGGTGTGCTGCGGGACGGAACCGGCATCAGACGCGGCTGACGACCGGCCCAAAGCGGCATGGGCTTGCCTTCGACGGCATCCACGGGAAGAGCGGCTAGCTGATCCGATTGAGTGGGTGAAGCTTGAGCGGCGCTCTCGGCATCAAGGGCCGCCGCCTGAGACACTGGAGCCCGAGGCGCGGCCAAAGGCGGCGGCGGTGCGGCCATGGCGATTTTGGCCGAAGATGACGGAGCCGCGACCAAGATCGCATCATCACCCGCCATACCGGGCAATATCAGCGGCCGTGCGACAGTTGATTGGTCGTTCGCCGCAATCTTATCGGCAACAACTGGAGCGACGCTGGACGTCGGTGTGCTGGACGTGGACGTCGGGGCGGAGGCGAGGGCGGTTCCGGTCGATGCCGGTTCATCGTCCTTGAACAAAGCGATGAGATGGCTGCCCATATCCTTACCGGTGGCCTCTTCCATCACGGCGTTCACCGCCG
>JAYTWE010000126.1:0-7839 GCA_043744055.1 Magnetospirillum sp. | reverse complement strand
TGGAACAAGCGCCCCCTGGACTGAACACTCTGGTTCTATCGCTTCTCAGCTCCATGCGGGCCATGGGCAAGGAACTGGCCGACGCCAAGTCCATGCTTCAGGAGCATGGGATCGAAGTCTGATATGGGTCCCATTCTTGCCGCCTTGTTCCCCATCGTGGTTCTGACCGCCCTGGGTCATCAGATGCGGTCACGCCGTTGGGTGGAGGACGCCTTCTGGCCATCGGCGGAACGCGCCACCTTCAATATTTTCTTTCCTGCCCTGCTGGTGGTCAGTCTGGCCCGCGCCAAGCTGGAGGGATTGCCGGTCCAAGACATCATGGTGGTCCAGGGGATTGCCGTCCTGGTCCTGGCGGGGCTTACGCTGGCGTCGGCTCGCCAGTTGACCAAAGCGCCGTTGCGCCTGGACGGCCCCGCCTTCACTTCGCTCTTCCAATGCGCGGTGCGTCCCAACACCTATGTGGGCTTGGCCGCCGGAGCCGGGTTGTGGGGGAGCGAAGGCGTCGCCCTGATGGCCATCTGCACCGCATTGGTGGTGCCGCTGGTCAATCTGATGGTCATTCCCGTCCTGTTGTGCTGGGGACGTGGCGCAAAAAACGGTGGCTTTCGCTGGCATTCGGCGCTGCGCCCCATCGCCACCAATCCGCTGATCCTCGCCTGTCTGGTGGGGATCGGCCTTAATCTGTCGGGCGTGCTCATCCCGAAGCCACTGGGGGGATTGCTGGATATTCTGGCCGGAGCATCCTTGCCTTTGGGTCTGCTGGCGGTCGGGGCCGGGATTCAACTGCGGACCCTGCCTCAGGCCGGAGCTTCGGTGGCGCTGGCCGTCCTCGCCAAGATGGTTCTGCTGCCTCTGTTGGTGCTGTTCTTGTGCCGTCAATGGGGGGTGGATGGTCTTCCCCTCGTGGCGAATGTGCTTTACGCAGCCCTGCCCGCCGCCCCCGTTTCCTATGTCTTTGCCCGCCAGATGGGCGGCGATGCCCCCCTGGTCGCCAGCATGCTATCAGTGCAGACCTTGGCCGCGGCGGTGATTCTACCGCTTTGGATTTTGATCGTGGGGACTCACTAAAACCTCTTGCGGCTGAATTAAAAAAACGTATGCTCGTTTAACGCAAAAAGCAGTCATGGGGGAGGGTTTGATGTCGGGTTTCAATTCCGCGCTGAATTTCGATCTGGGTGAAACCGCCGACATGCTGCGCGATTCCGTCGCAGCCTTCGCCGCCGAGACCATCGCCCCATTGGCGGCGGAGATTGATCGCAGCAACGAATTCCCCAACCATCTGTGGCGCAAGATGGGTGAGATGGGTGTGCTGGGCATCACTGCCGAGGAAGAATACGGCGGGTCCGGCATGGGCTATCTGGAACATGTGATCGCCATGGAGGAGATCAGCCGCGCCAGCGCTTCGGTGGGCCTGTCCTATGGGGCGCATTCCAATCTGTGCGTCAATCAGATCCGCCGCAACGGCACCCAAGCCCAAAAGACCCGGTATCTGCCGAAGCTTATCAGCGGTGAGTATATCGGCGCCCTGGCCATGAGCGAACCCAATGCCGGGTCCGATGTGGTCAGCATGAAGCTGAAGGCCGAGAAGAAGGGCGACCGCTATATTCTGAACGGCACCAAGATGTGGATCACCAATGGTCCCGATGCCGATGTGATCGTGGTCTATGCCAAGACCGATCCGACAGCGGGAACACGCGGCATCACCGCGTTTTTGGTGGAGAAGGGCTTCAAGGGCTTTTCCGTGGCGCAAAAGCTGGACAAGCTGGGCATGCGCGGCTCCAACACCGGCGAGCTGGTCTTCCAGGACTGCGAAGTGCCGGAAGAAAACGTGCTGAACGCCGTTGGCAAGGGCGTCAATGTCTTGATGAGCGGCTTGGATTACGAACGTGTCGTGCTGACCGGCGGGCCGCTGGGCATCATGGCCGCTTGCATGGATGTGGTGGTTCCCTATGTGCACGAGCGTCAGCAGTTCGGCCAGCCCATCGGCAGCTTCCAGCTGATGCAGGGTAAGCTGGCCGATATGTACACCACCTTCAACGCCTGTCGCGCTTACACCTATGCGGTGGCTAAGGCTTGCGACCGGGGCGAGACCAACCGCAAGGATGCCGCCGGGGTCATTCTCTATGGCGCGGAAAAGGCCACCTGGATGGCCTTGGAGGCGATTCAGGCCTTGGGCGGCAACGGCTATATCAACGACTACGCTACCGGTCGTCTGCTGCGCGACGCCAAGCTGTATGAGATCGGAGCCGGGACCAGCGAAATCCGCCGCATGCTGATCGGCCGCGAGCTGTTCGAAGAGACAAAGTAAACTCTTCCCTCTCCCGACCCATTCTCGTCATGCCCGGACTTGATCCGGGCATCCATGGACCCCCGGATCAAGTCCGAGGGTGACGAAAAATAAAATGGAAAAGCCGGTCATGACCACCATAAAATCCTCCATTAATCCCCGCTCGGACGAGTTCAAGGCCAATGCCAAGGCCATGGAAACCGTGGTGGAGGATTTGAAACGGGTGGTGGCCCAGGTCAATATGGGCGGCGGCACCGCCATGCGTGACCGCCACCTCGCCCGAGGCAAGCTGTTGCCGCGCGAGCGTATCCGTCGTTTGCTCGATGTGGGCTCTCCGTTTCTGGAGTTCTCCCAGCTGGCCGCCTGGGACATGTATTCCAAGGATGTGATGGGGGCTGGCATCATCACCGGGATCGGCTCCATCCAGGGCCAGGAATGCATGGTTATCGCCAATGACGGCACGGTGAAGGGGGGCAGCTACTACCCCATGACCGTCAAGAAGCATCTCCGCGCCCAAGAGATCGCCAAGGAAAACAATCTGCCCTGCGTCTATCTGGTGGAATCGGGTGGGGCCAATCTGCCCAACCAGGACGAGGTCTTTCCCGACAAAGAGCATTTCGGCCGGATTTTTTATAACCAGGCCCAGATGTCGGCTTTGGGAATACCTCAGATTTCCGTGGTGCATGGATCGTGCACCGCCGGTGGGGCCTATATCCCGGCCATGAGCGACGAAAGCGTCATCGTCAAGAATCAAGGCACCATCTTTCTGGCGGGACCGCCCTTGGTGAAGGCTGCGACCGGTGAAGTGGTCAGCGCCGAGGATCTGGGCGGGGCCGATATCCATTGCCGAGTCTCGGGCGTTACCGATCATTACGCTTTGGACGATGGCCATGCCTTGGCTATCGCGCGGCGCATCGTTGGCAATCTGAACCGCACCAAGCCGGTCAGCATGGATATCGCCAAGCCGGAAGAGCCGCTCTACGACCCGCGTGAAATCTACGGCATCATCCCCGCCGACCGCCGCAAGCCCTATGACGTGCGAGAGGTCATCGCCCGCATCGTGGACGGTTCGCGCCTGGACGAGTTCAAGCAGACCTACGGAACCACCCTGGTCTGCGGCTTTGCCCGGATCTGGGGCTATCCGGTGGGCATCGTCGCCAATAACGGAATTCTGTTTTCGGAATCGGCGCAAAAGGGTGCGCATTTCGTGGAATTGTGCAGCCAGCGCGGCATTCCCCTGATCTTCTTGCAAAACATCACCTGTTTCATGGTAGGCAAGAAATATGAGGCGGGCGGCATCGCCAAGGATGGGGCCAAGATGGTCACCGCCGTGGCCTGCGCCAAGGTTCCGCGCTTCACCGTGATCCTGGGCGGCTCGTTTGGGGCGGGCAATTACGGCATGTGCGGCCGCGCCTATCAGCCGCGCATGCTGTTCATGTGGCCCAATGGCCGCGTTTCGGTCATGGGCGGCGATCAGGCCGCTAATGTCATGGCCCAGATCAAACGCGATGCCATGGAGGCCAAGGGGCAAAGCTGGCCCGCCGAGGAAGAGGAAGCCTTCAAGACTCCCATCCGCGACCAGTACGAGACCCAGGGCCATCCCTATTACGCCGGAGCCCGGCTGTGGGATGATGGTCTGATGGACCCGGCCGAGACCCGCATGGTCCTGGCGCTGGGCCTGTCGGCTGCTTTCAACGCTCCTATCGAACAGACGCGCTTCGGCGTGTTTCGGATGTAGGGCCATGAGCGCTCTGCTGATCGAGACAAAGGATTGCGTCCGGTTCATCACCTTGAACCGGCCCGACCGCCATAACGCCTTTGACGACGGGTTGATCCGTGATCTGACCGAGGCCTTCTCCCATGTGGATGATGTCCGCGCCGTTGTCTTACAGAGCACTGGCAAGAGCTTTTCCGCCGGGGGCGATCTGGCTTGGATGAAGCGTATGGCGGGCAACAGTCCCGAGGATAATCTGGCCGATGCCAAAGCGCTGTCCGACCTGATGGAGACTCTCGACACCTGCCCGCGCCCGGTGATCGCCTTGGTGCAAGGTGCTGCCTATGGCGGCGGTGTCGGATTGGTGGCGTGCTGCGATCTGGTGGTCGCGGCGGAGGGTGCCGCTTTTTGCCTGTCCGAGGTCAAGTTGGGGCTGATCCCGGCCGCCATCAGCCCCTATGTGGTGCGTGCCATGGGGGGCCGCGCCGCCCGGCGCTATTGCCTCACCGCCGAAGTGTTCTCCGCCGCCACGGCCTTGGATTGCGGCCTGATCCACGAGATTGCTCCCACTGATCGGCTGAATGAAGTCCGTGACGGTTGGCTGGATAAGCTGAAGGCCAACAGTCCCAAGGCCATGGGAGCCGCCAAGCGCCTGATCCGGCGTGTCGCCGACGATCCGCTGGACGAGACCTTGCGTCATTGGACGGCGGGTCAGATCGCCGATATCCGCGCCAGTGACGAAGGTCGGGAAGGCGTTGCCGCCTTTTTGGAAAAGCGTAAGCCGAGTTGGGTGGAGGTTTAACCCCGATGTTCGATAAAATCCTGATCGCCAACCGGGGCGAAATCGCCTGTCGCGTTATCCGCACCGCAAGGCGTCTGGGCATCCGCACCGTGGCGGTTTATTCCGAGGCTGATGCCAATGCCATGCATGTGGCCATGGCCGACGAGGCTTTTCTGATCGGCCCGGCTCCGGCGGCGGAAAGCTATCTGCGCAGTGATGCCATTTTGGACGCCATCGCCCGGTCGGGAGCCCAGGCGGTTCACCCCGGCTATGGTTTTCTCTCCGAGAATGCTGGTTTTGCCGAGGCTTGCGAGCGGGCTGGAATCACCTTCATCGGCCCACCGGTTCCCGCCATCAAGGCCATGGGGTCGAAATCCGAATCCAAGCGGCTGATGGAAGCGGCGGGGGTGCCGCTGGTGCCCGGCTATCACGGTCTCGGCCAGTCGGTGACCGAGCTGACCGTCGCCGCCGCCAAGATCGGCTACCCGGTCCTGGTCAAGGCCTCGGCCGGTGGCGGCGGTAAGGGAATGCGGGTGGTGGCCGACGAGTCCGGTCTGGCCGAGGCCATGGCTTCAGCCAAGCGCGAGGCCAAGGCGGCGTTCGGCGATGATTCCTTGTTGCTGGAAAGCTATCTGGCCCGCCCGCGCCATGTGGAGATTCAGGTTTTCGCCGATACCCAAGGCAATGCGGTCTATCTGTTCGAACGCGATTGCTCCATCCAGCGCCGTCATCAAAAGGTGATCGAGGAGGCTCCTGCTCCCGCCTTGGACGACCATATCCGCCGTGCCATGGGCGAGGCGGCGGTGGCGGCGGCTTTGGCGGTGAAGTATGTGGGAGCGGGAACGGTGGAGTTTCTCTACCAAGATGGCCGCTTCTTCTTCATCGAGATGAACACCCGGTTGCAGGTGGAGCATCCGGTCACCGAGATGATTACCGGCCTTGATCTGGTGGAATGGCAATTGCTGGTGGCTTCGGGCCGTCCCTTGCCGCTGGGCCAAGATCAGATCACGAGGCGCGGTCATTCCTTCGAGGCGCGGCTGTATGCCGAGGACCCCAACAAGGACTTTCTGCCCGCCATTGGAACCCTG
Organism: Magnetospirillum sp.; assembly: GCA_043744055.1. GTDB lineage: Bacteria > Pseudomonadota > Alphaproteobacteria > Rhodospirillales > Magnetospirillaceae > Phaeospirillum. Next base: position 1,969 of record JAYTWE010000126.1, on the reverse strand, counting down.
ACCCATCTGGAACCGCCGACAGAAAGCCGCCACGTGCGGGTGGATACCGGCGTGCGTCAAGGTGACGAGGTTTCCATGTTCTACGACCCCATGATCGCCAAGCTGATCGTGTGGGACGAGGATCGTGATTCGGCGTTGCGGCGTCTGCGCCGGGCGCTGGCCGATTATCATGTGGCGGGAGTGACCACCAATGTGGGATTCCTGGGGGCTATCGCGGCCCATCCCGCCTTTGCCGCCCTGGAGATCGACACCGGCTTTATCGAACGCTATCGCGCCGATCTCTTGCCGCCCCCCGCCAAAGTGCCTGATCTGGGACTGGCCTTCGCCTCACTGGCCTTGCTGCTGTGGCGGGAAGAAGAAGCCCGCCGCGCCGCCGCGCAGTCGGGTGACGCTCACTCCCCCTGGCACCAGACCAGTGGCTGGCGGTTGAATCAGGAGAACCAGCACGATTTCAGCTTTGTGGATGGCGATGACGCCAGCCCGGTCACTGTCCATTTCGTCGAAGGCGGCTGGCGGTTTGATCTGCCCGGCGGCAGCCTCTCGGCCTGTCGCGCCAGCCTGACCGGACGCTCGCTCACCGCCGAGATCGGCGGCGAACGCCGCACCGCCACCGTGGTGCAAAGCGGTTTTGACATCACCGTGCTGCACGACGGTCAAGTCTGGCGCATCAAGTTGGACGACCCCTCCGCCAAGGCCGCCGATCGCGATGCCGGTGACGGCCGTCTGGCGGCTCCCATGCCTGGAACCGTGGTTCAGGTTCTGGTGAAGCCCGGCGATGCGGTGACCAGCGGTCAGCCGCTGATCGTGGTCGAGGCCATGAAGATGGAGCACACGATCAAGGCCCCCACCGACGGGACCATCGCGGAAATTCACTACGCCGTGGGTGATCCGGTGGCGGAAGGCGCCGATCTGCTGGCCTTCGAGGCGACGGCTGATTGATACACCAAGTTCACGTGAAGACTCGAAAGAACGAAGGGCTCTGCCCTTTACCCGCAAGGGACTCGGTCCCTTGACCCATTCCTATTATAAATCCAATGGGATCAAAGGGCCTCGGCCCTTTGCGGGTTTGGGCGGAGCCCATATTCTTTCCCGTGGAATTTTCGGGTTCTCAAGGCGATTGGGTAAAAATCAAGATGGAGGCGATGTTGAGACTGCCGAGCCGGGTCAAGATGGTGGAGGTCGGTCCTCGCGACGGGCTGCAGAACGAAGCCCGGCTGGTTTCGCTGGAAACCAAGATCGGCCTGATCGACCTGTTATCAGAGACCGGCTTGACAGTGATCGAATCAGGCAGCTTCGTCAGCCCCAAATGGGTGCCGCAGATGGCCGCCACCGCCGAAGTTATGGCCGCCATTACGCGGAAGCCCGGCATAAGCTATCCAGTTCTGACGCCCAATATGCAGGGGTTGGAAGCCGCGTTGGCGGCCAAGGTGACCGAGATCGCCATCTTCGGCGCCGCCTCGGAAAGCTTTTCCAGAAAGAACATCAATTGCTCCATCGCCGAAAGCCTGGACCGCTTCGCCCCCGTGGCGGAACGCGCCCGCGCCGAAGGATTGAAAGTGCGGGGCTATGTCTCTTGCGTCCTGGGCTGCCCCTATGAAGGGGCTATCGCCCCCCAGGCCGTGGTCGAGGTCTGCGTCAGGTTGGCCCAGATGGGCTGTTATGAAATCTCGCTGGGCGACACAATCGGCACCGGAACGCCGGGCAAGGCCCAAGCCCTGATCGAGGCGGTGGCCGCCCGTCTGCCGGTGGAGATGCTGGCGGCTCATTTCCACGACACCTATGGTCAGGCTCTGGCCAATTTGCTGGCGGTCATGGAAAAAGGCGTGGCGGTGGTGGATTCTTCGGTGGCTGGCCTGGGAGGCTGCCCCTATGCCAAGGGGGCATCGGGCAATGTGGCCAGCGAGGATGTGCTCTATATGCTCGACGGCTTGGCGATTGCCACCGGTGTCGATCTGGGCAAGCTGATCGC
>JAYTWE010000125.1:0-4374 GCA_043744055.1 Magnetospirillum sp. | reverse complement strand
GGAGACCTGGGCCTATCCCGTGGTATTCGGCGGCCGCCTGTATCTCCGCGACCAGGAAAACCTGTACTGCTACAACGTGCAGGCGAAATAACTCCACCGCGCCGGCGGAGAAGGGCAGAGCCCTTCGCTCTTTGGGGGCTTGAGATGAATTGAGTGTATTTCCTAATTCCTAAGGAGGACCGCCATGAAGGGCCATAAATCGGTATTGCAGCATCTGAATGGCGTGCTCAGGCATCAGTTGACCGCCATCAACCAGTATTTCTTGCATGCCCGCATGCTGAAAAACTGGGGGTTTCGTGCTTTGGGTAAGCACGAATACAAGGAATCCATCGAAGAGATGAAACACGCCGATGCAGTCATCGAGCGGATTTTGCTGCTGGAGGGTCTGCCCAATCTGCAGGACCTGGGCAAACTGATGATCGGCGAGGATGTGCCGGAAATTCTGAAGAACGATCTGACCATGGAAATGTCGGCTCATGCCGAATTGGTCAAGGCGGTCGCAGCCTGTGAGAAGCACGAGGATTACGTCAGTCGCGACCTCCTCCAGGAAATCCTGGAAGAGGCGGAAGAGCGTATCGACTTCTATGAAACCCAGCTGACGCTTCTGGCCGATCTGGGCGAGCAGAATTATCTGCAATCGGCGGTGGGAAATATCGAGGATTAGCTTCGGTACGATCCGTTGATGTCGATATAGGCATGGGTAAGGTCGCAGGTCCAAACCGTGGCCTTACCCTTACCGACACCCACATCCACTTCGATGATGATGTCTTTGCCCTTGAAATGGGCGGCGACCGGGGCTTCGTCATAGCCAGCGGCCATTTCGCCCTTATCGGCCACCAGAACTCCGCCCATGCGGATGGATAGCTTGTCGCGGTTGGCCTTTTCTCCGGCCTTGCCCACGGCGGCCACGACCCGGCCCCAATTGGCGTCTTCACCGGCGATGGCGGTCTTGACCAATGGTGAATTGGCGATGGACATGCCGATGGTCCGGGCCGCCCGTTTGCCCGCGGCTCCGCTGACATGGATGGTGACGAATTTGGTGGCGCCCTCGCCGTCGCGGACCACTTGATGGGACAAGTCCAGAAGAAGATCGAACAGCTTGGCCTTGAAGTCGGCCAGCCGCTTGTCCTTGGCATCCTTGATGGGCTTGTTTTTCGCTTTGCCGGTGGCGAACAGCATCAAGGTGTCGCTGGTGGAGGTATCGCTATCGACCGTGATGCAATTGAACGAGCGCTCGACGCCTTTGCTCAACAGCTCTTGCAGAACCTCGGCGGGTAAGGCGGCATCGGTGAAAATATAAGACAGCATGGTCGCCATATCCGGCGCGATCATCCCGGCGCCCTTGGCGATACCGTTGAGGACGACCGTGGTTCCGTCGATGGTGGCGGTGCGGGTGGCGCCCTTGGGATAGGTATCGGTGGTCATGAAGGCCTTGGCGGCGTCATGCCAGGTCTCGGGCTTCAACTTGGCCCGCGCATCGGCCAGGGCATCGGTGATCTTCTCATCGGGTAGACGGACGCCAATGGTGCCGGTAGAGGCGATATAGACCTCGGAGGATTTACAGCCCACCAGGGTCGCGGCCTTGTCTACGGTGCGTTTGACCGAGGCTATTCCCACCGAGCCGGTGAAGGCGTTGGCGTTGCCGGAATTGACCACCAGAATACGGGCGCGGCCCTTGGCGACGGCTGTGCGGCACCATTCCACCGGAGCCGATGCGGTCAGGGACTTGGTAAAGACCCCGGCGGCGGTGGTTCCGTCGCACATTTCCACCAGCAGCAGATCGGTGCGTCCTTCGTAGCGCACGCCACAGGCGTGACTGGCCAGCGTGACGCCAGCGACCACCGGCATATCTGGGAACCGGGCGGGAGCAAGCGGCGAAACGGTGGTCATGGTGCTTATTCCATTCACAAAGATTGAAACTCCAGCGCTTTTGGTATCGGTTCCGGGCGCTGGAGTCTCGCTATACTTCGATGACTAAAATCGGCCTACTTCTTGGCCGGATCGGTCATGGGGGTGCCGTTCACGTTGAAGCGCTTGATCTTGGCCTTGTCGCGCAGATCCATGACCATCTTCTGCTGGATTTCTTCCGCGATCTGCCCTGCGATGGCTTGCTTGGCCTGGTCATAGGGGGGGATAGCGGCCATGCGCTTGTCTTCCACTTTGATGACGTGATAGCCGAACTCGCTCTTCACCGGGGTTTTGGAGATTTCGCCGGGACGCATGGCGAAAGCCGCCGCCGAGAATTCCGGGACCATCTGCTTTACGGTGAAATAGCCCAGGTCGCCGCCGCCCATGCCTGAGCCGGTATCCTTGGAGCGGGTCTTGGCCAGTTCGGCGAAATCGACGCCACGGCCCAGCTCGGAGATGATGGAGCGGGCGGCCTCATCGGTGTCGACCAAGATGTGGCGGGCGCGCACTTCCTCGGCGGGGACGAAGTCCTTGACCGCGCGGTCATAGCGGGCCTTGACCGCGTCATCGGAGACGGCGGGCCGGACCTTCTTTTGCATATAGGCCTGGGTGATAAGCTGGGCTTCGACCCGCTTCAGAGCGGCTTTCACATCGGGGTCGGATTCCAGCTTTTCCTTCTTGGCGGCGTCATAGACCAGCTGGTTGTTGATGACAATCTCCAGCATTACTTCGTAGGGGGCCTGAGCCGCCTGAGGCCCCATCTGCCGCGCGAAATCGGCCAAGGCCGACAATTTCAGGTCGGTACCGTTGACATTGGCGACCACGGCATCCTTCGAGTCGGCAGAGAAAGCCGGGCTGGCAGCCAGCCCGGTCGCCATGGCGAGGGCAATAACCGAACGGCGCGCAAACAGCGTCATCATGAGCGATTTATCCTTCTTGTCGAATGGCTGGACACGCATCTGCGCTCCATGACCAAGACGTCGATCCTGGGTATGAAGCACAACCGCGCAAGACGCACAAGAGGCCGGTTGAGGGAAGAGCTATCTCCGTTTGCCGGGGGTGGTGTGCGAGAATTTGATGGGTCGGGTTCTGAATTAGAAGTCAATAAATGCTTTGTGGATGGGCCGTAGTATTGTGCATCGCGGCAAAGCATACTATCTATTTTATCCGCCAAGATAGAGGAGAGTGTTCTGTCGTGTTCATTCAGTTATTACTTAGCCACCATGAGGGGTGAGGCCGATTCCATCCTTTCGGGTGGGTGGTCATGCGGATGTCGTTTTGTTTCGATCCTTATTTATTAAGCAATCGTTTGGGGACTGGATTCAGATCGGACTCTGTGCAATATGGTTGCCCGACTCTGCAGGATTGAGCGCGCGGCTGTTCGTGCGCTGGCGCCACCCATCCAGCCCCTCGCCAGGGCGTGCCTGCCTATATGTCGTGTCGGACTTAGTGGAGGAAATTATGACTGTTCGCGTTGGCATCAACGGTTTCGGCCGCATCGGTCGCATGGTTTTCCGCGCTGTGGCGAAGGAATTCCCGGAGATCGAGATCGTCGCCATCAATGACCTTCTCGAACCCGACTACCTCGCTTATATGCTGAAGTATGACTCGGTGCATGGCCGGTTCGGCGGCGAAGTCTCCGTCGAGGGCGGCACTCTGATCGTCGATGGCAAGAAGATCCGCCTGACCCAGGTCAAGGACCCGGCCGAGCTGAAATGGGACGAGGTCAAGGCTGACATCGTCATCGAGTCTACCGGCCTGTTCCTCTCGGCCGACACCGCCGACAAGCATCTGAAGGCTGGCGCCAAGAAGGTGCTGATGAGCGCGCCGTCCAAGGACGAGACCCCCATGTTCGTCTATGGCGTCAACCACGCCAAATATGCCGGAGAGAAGATTGTCTCCGCCGCATCTTGCACCACCAACTGTCTGGCTCCCGTCGCCAAGGTGCTGAATGACAATTGGGGCATCAAGCGCGGCCTGATGACCACCGTTCATGCCGCCACCGCCACTCAGAAGACCGTGGACGGCCCGTCCTCCAAGGATTGGCGCGGCGGTCGCGGTATTTTGGAAAACATCATCCCGTCCTCCACTGGCGCCGCCAAGGCGGTGGGCAAGGTCCTGCCCGAGCTGAACAAGAAGCTGACCGGCATGTCCTTCCGCGTCCCCACCTCAGATGTCTCGGTGGTCGATCTGACCGTCGAGTTGAACAAGGACGCCGCCTACGAGGATATCTGCAAGGCCATGAAGGCCGCCTCGGAAGGCGAAATGAAGGGCGTGCTGGGCTATACCGATGAAAAGGTGGTCTCCACCGATTTCGTCGGCTGCAACCTGCCCTCCATCTTCGACGCCGATGCGGGCATTCAGCTGGACGGAACCTTCGTCAAGGTCGTGGCCTGGTACGATAACGAATATGGTTACACCTGCAACATGCTGCGGTTCCTTCAGCATATCGCTAAAAACTAATAC
>JAYTWE010000124.1:0-7173 GCA_043744055.1 Magnetospirillum sp. | reverse complement strand
CTTGTTCATGGGACAAGTCTAAATCGGTCGAGTATCTCCTGTCGATGGACTCCTTCTCGTTCGGGGGTGACTCCGAGGCAGAACACGAATAAAGTCTTTCTAAGCCATACGGGGATGACAGGCATGCGTAATGATCGAATTCTCGAGCGCAAAGTCTTTTACGCTGGAGCAAAGATCTTCAATGAAGGCGATTCGGGCGATCGCGCTTACCTGATTCAAGATGGCCAGGTGGAGATCATCAAGCATGGCATGACCATCGCCACCATCGGTAAGGGCGAATTGTTCGGTGAAATGGCCTTGGTTGACGATCAGCCCCGCATGGCCAGCGCTAAGGCGCTGTCCGATGTGTCATGCATCGTCATTTCCCGCGACACCTTCCGTGACAAGCTTGCCAAGTCCGACCCGTTCATTCGCGGTCTGCTGAACATCTTCGTTCGCAATATCCGCAACCTGACCCGCTAGACGGATCATGTCCAAGCTGGAAGGCGGTTGGATGGTGGATTTCCCCCACCACACCGCGCCACAGCTGTTTGCCCTGGCGGTAGACGTTGAATCCTATCCCCGCTTCATCCCCTGGTGCCGCCTGACCCGTATCCGCCACCGTGAAGACAATCGGCTGACAGTTGATAACCTGTTCGGAGCCGGACCGGTTCAGGCTCGCTTTCAATCCATCGCCGAGTTTGATCCCCCCCATCGCTTGAAGATCAGCTCTCACGATGGCCCTTTCCGTTCCTTTCATCTGAACTGGATTTTCGAGCCTCTTGCCGACAGTGGCTGCCGCGTCAAGGCTGACTACCATATGGAGCTGCGCTCTGGCCTGCTGCAATCCCTGGCCCGGCTCTCTTTGTCCGAAGTGGAGCGCCGGGTGGTGCAGAAGTTCAAGGAGAGGGTGCGCGCCGTCTATGGGCGGTAGCCACGAACGCCGCCGCGATATATTCTGCCGCCATGAGTGACAGCCCCGCCCCCGCCCCATACCGCGTGCTGGCCCGGAAATACCGGCCCACCGACTTCGCTGGCCTGATCGGACAGGAAGCCATGGTGCGCACCCTGTCCAACGCCATTCAGTCCGGTCGGCTGGCCCATGCCTTCGTCCTGACCGGCGTGCGCGGCGTCGGAAAAACCACCACGGCCCGCATCATCGCCCGCGCCCTGACCTGTATCGGGATCGACGGCAAGGGCGGCCCCACCATTGAGCCTTGCGGTCAGTGCGAGCATTGCCGCGCCATCGCCGAGGATCGTCACGTCGATATCTTGGAGATGGATGCCGCCAGCCGTACCGGCGTCAACGACATCCGTGAAATCATCGAAGGGGTGCGCTATCGCCCCACTTCGGCCCGCTTCAAGATTTACATCATCGATGAAGTGCACATGCTGTCCACCGCAGCCTTCAACGCTTTATTGAAGACCCTGGAAGAGCCGCCGGAACACGTCAAATTCGTCTTCGCCACCACCGAAATCCGCAAGATTCCGGTCACCGTGCTGTCACGCTGCCAGCGATTCGACCTGCGTCGGGTGGATATGGAGGTTCTGACCACCCACTTCACCTCCATCGCCGCTAAGGAAAATGCCGAGATCGAGCCCGGCGCCCTGAAGCTGATCGCGCGGGCCTCCGACGGATCGGTTCGCGATGGCTTATCCTTGCTGGACCAAGCCATCAGCCACGGCGCCGGCTTGGTCAGCGAAGCTCAGGTGCGAGACATGCTGGGCCTGGCCGACCGGGCGCGGGTGTTCGATCTGCTGGACGCGGTGATGAAGGGCGATGTCGCCACCGCCTTGGACCAGATTTCCGATCAATATTCCGCCGGTGCCGACCCGGCGGTCATTCTGCAAGATATGCTGGAACTGGTCCATTGGCTCACCCGCCTGAAGGTGACCCCCGAAGCCGCCGAAGCCGTCACCACCTCGGAGACCGAGCGGGTCAAGGGCCGTCAGATGACCGATGGATTGTCCCTGGCCGCTTTGACGCGGGCGTGGCAGATGTTGTTGAAGGGGTTGGCCGAGACCCGCTCCGCCCATAACCCACTGCAAGCCGCCGAGATGGCCATTGTCCGTCTCGCCTATGCCGCCGAACTGCCCAGCCCGGCCGAACTGGTGGAGAAAATCCGCGCCAATCCTCCCCCGCCCCCCGCGCCGCGCGGCCCCGGTGGTGGCGGGTTTGGTGGTGGCGGAGGACCGGATTCCGTCTCTGGCCAACATCTGAGCGGCAATAATGGCGGCGGTGGCGCCACCGCCCTAAAAATGCAGCCCGCTCCCATGGCGGCACCGGTGCACTTACCGGCCATGCCCGTGAACTTCGCTGAAGTTGTAGCCCTGTTCACCGAGAAACGGGAAGGCGTCATCGCCGTTCAGTTGCGCACACAGGTCAATCTGGTCTCGTTCGAGGCGGGCCGCATGGAATGGCGCCAGCACGGTTCCGCCATGGCCGATCTGCCCCCCAAAGTCGCCCGTCTTTTATCGGAATGGACCGGACGGCGTTGGACCGTGGCGCTCAACTCTTCGGACCCCGCCCAGCCCACCATGTCCGAGCAAGATGCCGGGGCCGAATTGCGCCGCCGCCAAGATGCGGCCGAACACCCCTTGGTCAAGGCGGTGTTGACCGCCTTCCCCGGCGCGACCATTGAAGCGGTGCGCGAGCCTGAACCCGAATCACTGCCTGAAATCTTGACCGATGATCTGGACCCCATGATGGATCTGGAGATGTTCCCAGGAGAAGAAGACCTATGAAAAACCTTGGCAATCTGATGAAGCAAGCCTCGCAGATGCAAGCGAAGATGGCCGAGATGCAGGCCAAGATGCAAGAGATCGAGTGTGTCGGCTCGGCTGGGGCGGGCATGCTGCAAGTCACGCTGAACGGCAAGTTCGAGATGAAGAAGGTCAAAATCGACAAGTCCCTGGTGGACCCCAACGATGTGGAAGTCCTGGAAGACTTGCTTCTCGCCGCCTTCAACGACGCCAAAGGCAAAGCCGAAGCCCTGATGGCCGAGGAAATGTCCAAGATGACCGGCGGTCTTAGCCTGCCTGAAGGCTTCAAACTACCGTTCTGAATCAGGATATTAGCCTTAGCTGATCGGGCAGCCTCGCCCATATCCGTATTTTTCTTGCGGAAACGAAATGGTTGGACCGGAAATTGAGCGCCTCATCCAACTTCTTTCGCGGTTGCCCGGTCTGGGACCGCGTTCGGCGAGGCGTGCCGCCTTGCGATTGGTGGAAAAGCGCGAATCCCTGCTGATCCCGCTGGCGGCCGCCATGAGCGATGCCGCCGCACGGGTCAAGACCTGTTCGATCTGCGGCAATTTCGATACGATCGAGCCCTGCGCCATCTGTGCCGATCATCGCCGCGATCCCTCCCAGCTTTGCGTGGTGGAGGATGTGGCCGGGCTGTGGGCCATGGAACGCACCGGCAGCTTCAAGGGGCGCTATGCGGTGCTGGGCGGTCTGCTCTCTGCCCTGGACGGGGTCGGGCCACAGGATTTGGGCATCTCCGGCTTGGTGATCCGTGCACAGTCCGAAGCGGTCAAGGAAGTGATCCTGGCTACCCCCGCCACGGTCGAGGGACAGACCACCGCCCATTACATCGCCGACCGGCTGGCCCAGTGTGATGTCTCGGTCACCGGCCTCGCCCACGGCGTCCCGGTCGGTGGCGAGCTGGACCACCTGGACGACGGCACCATCACGGCGGCGTTCCGGGCACGGCGGACGTTTTGATCCACGCCTTCATCTCCGGCATGGCCATGATTGCGTCACAGTAAGCCTGCGACACCGCCCCCACCGGCAAATGGAAGGTGCGCATCCGCGTGACCACCGGAGCGAACATGGCATCGGCGATGGAGAAACGACCGAACAGAAAATCGCCTCCACTCCCAAATCGGGCTCGGCAATCGGTCCAAATGGCGTCGATGCGGGCCACATCCGCCTTCACTTCATCGGAAATCTCCGCCATGGGAAGGTCGCTCAACACATCCATGGCGCAGTCGCGCCGCAACGGCATGAAGCCGGAATGCATTTCCGCCGACACCGCGCGGGCTATGGCGCGGGCCTGATTATCATCGGGCCACAGCTTGGCCGCCGGGAAACGCTCGGCCAGATATTCGCAGATGGCCAGCGAGTCCCAGACTTTGAATCCGTCATCATCGAGCAAAGGCACCTTGCCCGAGGGTGAGTGTTTCAAGATTTCCGCCTTGGTCTCGGGCTGGCGAAGTGCGACCTCCACCTCCTGAAATGGAATTCCAGCGGCTTTGAGCGCCAACCACGGACGCAGTGACCAGGATGAATAGCGCTTGGTTCCAATAACCAGGGTAAGAGCCATGCCAGAATCTCCGATGACGGGACTGACGAAATATTGTCTAAGGATAGGAGGGAAGAACAGGAGGATTTTGCGTGTCGAACCATCTGATCGAGGCTGAGGCCGCAGCGGTTGAGATTGTCACATTGCGCAAGTCGGAATTGACCGATTGGCTGGCCGGGCAGACCGCTTCCGAGCAAGGCTGGATCGCATCCGTGGGCTTCGCCGCCGAGCCGGGCGCCATATGCCTGTTACCCAATGAAGAGGGCCGGTTGGGTCGCATCCTCTTCGGCTTGCCCGAGGAAGACGACTTCTGGGCCTTCGCCCAGCTGCCCGCAAAGCTGCCGCCCCGAGCCTACCGCATATCTCCCGAGCCCGATTGCGCCACGGCGAATCGGGCCGCCTTAGGCTGGTCCTTGGCCACCTATTCCTTTGATCGCTACAAAAGCCGCACCGCCAAACTGCTGCCCAAGCTGGTCTGGCCGCAATGGGCCGAACGCGCCCAGGTGGAAAGCAGCCGTGACGCCATTGCCCTGGTGCGAGATCTCATCAATACTCCGGCATCGGATTTGGGGCCGGCCGAACTGGCCAATGCCGCAGAACAACTGGCCGCCCGATTCGGCGCCACGTGCCGAGTGATCGTGGGCGACGGATTGCTGGCGGAAAACTATCCCGCCATCCATGCTGTGGGCCGCGCCTCCGCCTCCCACCGCCGCCCCCGGCTGGTGGATCTGGTCTGGGGCGAGCCCCATGCGCCAAAGGTTACCTTGGTGGGCAAAGGCGTTTGTTTCGATACCGGCGGTTTAGACCTGAAGCCATCGTCCAGCATGAAGCTGATGAAGAAGGATATGGGCGGAGCCGCCCATGTGCTGGGTTTGGCCTCCATGATTATGGCTTCCAAACTCCCCGTCCGCCTCCGTGTCCTGATCCCGGCGGTCGAGAATTCCGTCTCCGGCGATGCCATGCGCCCCCTGGACGTGCTGGCGACCAGAAAAGGCCTGTCGGTGGAAATCGGCAATACCGATGCCGAAGGCCGCCTGATCCTCTGCGATGCCCTGGCGGAAGCCTGCGGCGACAAGCCAGCCCTGCTGATCGACATCGCCACCCTGACTGGGGCTGCGCGCAGCGCCCTGGGGCCGGACCTCCCGGCCCTGTTCTCCAATTCCGATCCACTGGCTGACGACATCTTGCGCTTCGGCGAGGCTGTGTCCGATCCACTTTGGCGACTGCCCTTGTACAAACCTTATCGCCGCATGCTGGACAGCAAGGTGGCGGATCTCATCAATGCCACCGACTCGCCCCATGCCGGGGCCATCACCGCCGCCCTGTTCTTACAGGAATTCATTGAACCCGGCATTGCCTGGGCTCATCTGGACGTGCTGGCCTGGAACGGTGCGGCCCGACCCGGTCGCCCCGAAGGCGGCGAGGCCATGGGGCTGCGCGCCTTATTCGCCATGGTCGCCCATCGGTTTCCGCCGAATCCGGCCTGATCGCGTTACAATTTGTCGAAAGGGCATCACAGCCATTGCCGGATGCCCTTCACTCCGCTAAAAAGATTTCGTCGTCGCAACGAACGGTCGGATGATGGGCATTCAACTCAAGGCAGTACAAGCACTTGACCTATGGCGGGGGGCTATCGCCGAGAGCGTGCGCCGTGACGCGCCCGACCTGTCCGCCCGGCAAATGGCCTTGCTTTTGACCGTTTATCTGACTCCGCCGCCCCATACGGTGCGCGGCCTGGCGGCGACCTTGAACATTTCAAAGCCCGCCATCACCCGCGCCCTGGACCGTTTGACCGAATTCGGACTGGTCAAGCGCAAGGTGGATGATCAGGACCGCCGCTCGGTCCTGATCCAGCGCACCGTCAAGGGATCAGTATTCCTGCGTGAGTTCGGCGACATCATCGTTACCGCCGCCGCCAGCTCTGGCGAACTCAACACAACCAGCTAGACGCTCACCGCGTCCATTTCCCCTTGTGCGACGCACAACGACGCAGCATTATTGCGGCTCGCTGTTATTTGCCGCAAGAGGATTGCGCCCCATGACCACCAAGCCGCCCCGGAAGTTCTTCGAGCCGCTCGCCATCGGCGCGCCCGCCCCTTACCGCGAACTGCCGGTGCGCCTGGAGCGCATGATCCACTTCTTCCCACCCCATGTGGAAAAGATGCGGGCCAAGGCCGCCGAGATTGGCCGCACCGTCGATGTCTTGCTGGGCAATCTGGAAGACGCCATTCCCGCCGATGCCAAGGAAGCCGCTCGCGCCGGTTTCGTCGAAGTGGCCAAGGCCTGGGATAATTCCGAGACCGGTTTGTGGACTCGGGTGAACTGCCTGAACTCCCCCTGGTTCCTGGACGACGTCACCACCATTGTCGCCGAGGCGGGGAATAATGTGGACGTCATCATGCTGCCCAAGGTGGAAGGCCCATGGGACATCCACTATCTGGACCAGCTGCTGGCTCAATTGGAAGCCAAGCATGCGGTCAAGCGCCCCATTCTGATTCACGCCATCTTGGAAACCGCCCTGGGGGTGGAAAATATTTCCGCCATCGCCCAGGCCTCGCCGCGTATGCACGGCATGAGCCTGGGACCAGCCGATCTCGCCGCATCGCGCGGCATGAAGACCACCCGTGTCGGCGGCGGCCATCCCTTCTATGGCGTGCTGGAAGATACCGCCGAAGGTAAGTCGGGCCGGACCTTGTTCCAGCAAGATCTGTGGCACTACACCGTCGCCAAGATGGTGGACGCCTGTCAATCCGCCGGGATCAAGGCCTTTTACGGTCCCTTTGGCGACTTCTCCGATGATGCAGCCTGCGAATCCCAATTCCGCAACGCCTTCCTGTTGGGCTGTGCCGGAGGCTGGAGTCTGCACCCCAAGCAAATCGAGATCGCCA
>JAYTWE010000123.1:0-2965 GCA_043744055.1 Magnetospirillum sp. | reverse complement strand
TGAACAGCGGTGCGGAAGCGGTTGAGACCGCTCTGAAAGCCGCTCGCAAATGGGCTTATACCGTCAAGGGCGTACCGCCGGGACAGGCCCGTATCATTTCCTGCAAAGGGAACTTCCACGGCCGGACCATCGCCATCGTCGGCATGTCCTCGGTTCCGCAATACAGAGATTCCTTTGGCCCTTACCCGTCCGGCTTCGATCAAGTTCCCTTTGGCAACTCAGCCGCTTTGGAACATGCCATCACACCGGATACTGCTGCTTTCCTGGTCGAGCCGATTCAAGGTGAAGGCGGAATCATCGTGCCGCCACCGGGGTATCTGGCACGATGCCGTGAAATCTGCGACATGCATCGTGTTCTGATGATCGCCGATGAAATTCAGACCGGACTTGGCCGTACTGGTCGGCTTTTGGCTTGTGACCACGATTCGGTCAAGCCCGATGCCATCACGCTGGGCAAGGCCCTGGGCGGTGGAGTGTTGCCGGTATCTCTGTTCCTCGCCCGAAAAGAGGTGATCGATGTTTTCAAGCCCGGCGATCACGGCAGCACATTCGGAGGAAACCCCTTGGCTGCCGCCGTGGGGCATGAGGCGCTGACCGTTCTGGTGGAGGAAGGGTTGATTGAACGCTCGGCTCAACTGGGGGATTGGCTGCTGGGCCGATTGCGAAGCATGGGCTCACCGTTGATTAAAGACGTTCGCGGCCGTGGTTTATTCATCGGTATCGAATTTGATGCCGACCGGATCGCGGCTCATGATGTGTGCGACAGATTGGCGGCAAAAGGAATCCTGACCAAGGATACGCACCGGAATTCCATCCGTTTCGCTCCGCCCCTGGTCATCAGCCGCGAGCTTTTGGACGAGGCGGTCGAGGCGCTGCGCCTCGTTCTGATGGAGATAGAGTAACTTCGCGCCATTCTCCCGGCGACAAGCCTTCCAAGCTCCAGTTGCCCACAGCCCAGCGGATCAGGCGCAAGGTGGGAAAGCCCACGGCGGCGGTCATGCGGCGGACTTGACGATTGCGCCCCTCGGTCAAGGTCAACTCGATCCAAGCGGTGGGAATGGCGGCCCGATAACGGATCGGCGGGTCGCGCGGCCAGAGCGCCCTGGGCTCCTCCATCAGCCGGGCCTGGGCCAAAGCCGTAAGCCCGTCATTAAGCGTGACGCCTTGGCGCAAGGCGTTCAGCGCGGCCTCGGTTGGAATGCCCTCCACCTGCACCCAATATGTCTTGGGGTGACGATGGTGCGGATCGGATATCCGCTTGATAAGGCTCCCTGAATCCGTCAAGACCAGCAAGCCTTCGGAATCCCGATCCAGCCTTCCGGCGGCGTAAACACCAGGAACCTCGATGTAATGTTTCAAGGTCGCCCGTCCGGCTTCTCGGTCGGTAAACTGGGTCAACACGTCATAAGGCTTGTTGAACAGGATCAGGCGAGGCAAAACACTCTCCCCACTGGCGATAAGGCCCCCTGTCATGGCACGAGCCCCGTTTTTGCACAAGAAGCCCCCTCATCAAGCTCCACGGGATGACACCGACCGTGTGGCCGGGCTTCCCGCCGTGAAGGCTTTGTTCGAGCACGATCCCCGCCGGGCCGAGCGCTTGTTCTACGACGACCGCATGAAGCCGCTGGTCGGCGGGTTTTGCTCCCTGATGTCCAAGCAGCACAAGCCCTATCGGCTGGTTCCCACCGATGAACTGACCAAGATCGCCGGGTCCCAGTTGCATGGCGGCATCGTCGTCGTGGCCAGACCCAAGCTCATCGGGGTTTTTGATCCCGCCGAGGCCAAGCTATGGGCCAAGTCAGGTCCACCGTTATTCATTCTCGACGGTATCGGCAATCCCCATAACCTGGGAGCCATCGCCAGAACCTTGGCTTTTTTCGGTCTGGAGCGCCTGATCTTATCGGATCATCCGGCTCAGGCCCTGCCCTCGGAAGCCGCATATCGGGTCTCGGAGGGCGGGCTGGAATGGACCGAGATCTATCGCACCCCGAAATTGATTCCGGCACTAAAACGTCTCAAGGATTCCCACCGGATCATTGGCACCGCGTTGGGAGCAGGCCGCCCCCTGGCTGATTGTCTTGCTCCGACCGGAAAGCCCATCGCCATGATCTTGGGTAATGAGGAATATGGACTCTCGCCCGCGACACTGGCGGTTTGCGACGAGGTGGCCACCATTCCAGGGTCTGGACGCATCCAGTCGCTCAACGTAGCCGCCACTGCCGCTATTTTGATTCATGAATTGGCGAAAACCATCCGTTCGGCATAAACTCGCCTCTTTCCCCCTCCGATGGAGCCTGTCCATGTCCGACAAGATTCGCGCCGCCCATATCCTGCTGATGTATAAGGGCGCCATGCGCTCTCAGGCCACCCGCACCAAGGAAGAAGCCTTGTCGGCCATCAGCGAGATCATGGAGGAAATCAAGGAAGGTGCCGAATTCGGTCAGATGGCCCGGCAGTATTCCGATTGCCCATCTTCTGAAGAAGGCGGTGACCTGGGGTTCTTTCCCAAGGGCGCCATGGTCCCCGAATTCGATGCCGCCGCCTTCAAGCTGGCTGCCGGAGAGATCAGCGGCGTGGTGGAAACTCCGTTCGGCTACCACCTGATCCAGCGTAACGAATAGAGAAGAAACAATCCCGTCAGGCGGCTTGAATGCGCGCCTGGCGGGCCTTCATCCGATCAATCACCCGCATCATGAATGATGAAAGTTCGGGAACGATTCTGGTGACGTCGCGAGCGAGGCTGATGACCTCTCCCTCATCCAGAGATCGTCCCAGGGCTTCGTCATCCAATAGCATTGCCAGCCGATCAATTGCGCTTCCATTATCGAGATACATGCTGCCCCCCGGCTCGCTCTGATTTATTCTATTATCCTAATTTATCAGGCTTGCTTCGTACAGAAGGGCAAAGGGGTACAAGGAGCATACCTTCGGATTAAAATGACAAACCTGAGCCGGTGCCATGAAT
>JAYTWE010000122.1:0-1751 GCA_043744055.1 Magnetospirillum sp. | reverse complement strand
GGAAATCCAGCAAGTCATCCACTTTGCACCCACGCGTGCCAAGATGAATGTCGGAAATCCAAATTGTTCTATAACGCCGTTTGATATCGGAATTGGCGTTCATCGGAGAATATCCCGATCCCAGTTCTCATTAACTTATGTCCATGCTTTTAGTATCCGACAGACTCCAAAGTACATACATTTTGATTCCCAACAGATACATTTCATAAATCAGAATAATATCTGTAACATTAATTTAATACTTAACCACCAACCGCCGATATATACACCTTAACCCATGCATTCATCTCGCATGACAGAACCCACCTCCCCCCTCAGCACTGCGACATTGCCGCGCAGAGTGCTGATCGTTCACAATCCCACCGCCGGACGCCATAAGCGCCGCCGTTTGGCCGAGGTTGTCGAAAGACTGGAACTTCTGGGCAGTACGGTTACCTGCCGAGAAACCAGCCAACGCGGCGATGCCGAGGATTTTGCCACCCAAGCCTCGCCCGACCATTATGACGCGGTCATCGCGGCTGGTGGCGATGGCACCGTCAATGAAGTGCTGAACGGTCTTGGCCGAGGGTCAGGCGGGCTGGAACTGGGTGTGATCCCGCTGGGCACCGCCAATGTCCTGGCTTGCGAAATCGGCCTGGACCCAAAGAACTTCGATCAGATTGCCCGCTCCATCGCCTTTGGTCCCGCCCGGCATGTTCATGTGGGCGTCGCCAATTGCCGCCGCTTCCTGCTGATGGCCGGTGCCGGTCTGGATGCCCATGTGGTGGCCGGGGTCAATGTGGCGCTGAAGCGCCGCACCGGCAAACTGGCCTATGTGGTGGAAAGCCTGAAACAAGCGATTGGCTACGACTTTCCCAAACTGAACATTCGCGCCGACGGCGTTGAATATGAAGGCCGCATGGTGGTGGCGTGCAAGGGGCGCTTCTATGGCGGCCCCTTCATCGCCGCCCCCGATGCCAGACTGGAAGCTCCCATGCTGGAAGTCTGCATCCTGCCCAATCCAGGCATCAGCGGCTTTTTGCGCTATGGCTTGGCTCTGCCCATGGGAAGGCTGTCGGAATTGCCCGAGGTCCAAGTAATTTCAGCCCGGACCATCCTCATTACCGGCCCGCGCGGGGCTCCGGTCCAAGGCGATGGCGATATCGTCGCCCGTCTGCCCGCCGAAATCTCGGTGGGTGATGAAACGGTGGAACTGATCTGCCCGGAGTAAAGGTGCGGGCGAGACGCCCGCGCTCCCGCTGGCTACTCCTCCCGCCGCGCCAGGAACTCCGCCGTCTGACGCACCGCTTCGGCAAGGCCCACCTTCACCGGCACCACTCCGCCTGGAAACGCCCCGAACAGCCGCGACGGCATCATGGGGTCCAGCAGCACGAAAACGCCGTGATCGCTGGCCCGACGCACCAGCCGACCAAAGGCCTGTTTCAAGCGCAGCCGGGTAATCATGTCATCATAGGACCTGCCGCCGAACTGCCCGCGCCGCGCTTTATGCAAAATATCGGGACGCGGCCACGGCACCCGGTCGAACACGATCAGACGCAAGCTGCGGCCCGGCACATCGACTCCATCGCGCACGGCGTCGGTGCCCAGCAAACAGGCCTCCTCCTCGGCACGGAAGATATCCACCAAGGTCGAGGTGTCCATATTATCCACATGCTGGGCCAGCAGAGGAATGGCGGCATCCTCCAACGGTCCATTGATGCGCTTGTGCACCGCCTTCAACCGCGAGATAGCGGTAAACAACCCCAATCCCC
>JAYTWE010000121.1:0-2825 GCA_043744055.1 Magnetospirillum sp. | reverse complement strand
CCCTGGATGACGCCCTGGCCTTTTATCGCCGCTGGTATGCTCCCAATAACGCCATCCTGATCGTCGCGGGGGATGTGGACGCCGCCACGGTGCGGCCGCTGGCCGAGAAGTATTACGGTGTGGTGGCCCGCGCCGAGACCGCTATTCGTATCCGTGCCGAAGAGCCGCCCGCCCGCGCGGCGCGGCGTGTCAGTCTGACCGATGCCCGTGTGGCGCAGCCCAGCTGGACCCGGCTCTATCTGGCTCCCAGTGCTTTGGCGGGCGAGACCGAGTTGGCCATGCCGTTGGAGGTTCTGGCCGAGATCATGGGAGGCGGCGCCACGTCGCGGCTGTACCGCTCGCTGGTGGTGGATAAGGGACTGGCGGCGTCCGCCAGCGCGTCTTACGACGCGACCGCCATGGGCTTGACCTCGTTTCGGATCGGGGTGCTTCCACGTCCCGGCGTAGCTCTGGACAAGCTGGAATCCGTGATCGAACAAGATATTGCCAAGATCGCCAAGGACGGCCTTCCCGCCGAAGAGGTGGAGCGTGCCAAGCTGCGGCTGGTGGCTGGGGCCGCCTATGCCCGCGACTCGCTGCATACCGGGGCGCAGACTCTGGGCCAAGCCTTAGCCGTCGGCCAAAGTGTTGCTGATGTGGAAGCCTGGCCTGATCGTATCAACGCCGTCACCCCGGACTTGGTGGCCCGCGCCGCCGCTAAGGTGCTCGATTCTCGCGGGTCGGTGACCGGGGTGCTGCTGCCCGATCCCAAGGCTCCTCCGGGGGCTCGGCCGCAAGTCTCGCCGCTGGCGGGCTTCAGCAGGGAGTTGCATTG
The DNA here is from genome assembly GCA_043744055.1 of Magnetospirillum sp. Classification (GTDB taxonomy): domain Bacteria; phylum Pseudomonadota; class Alphaproteobacteria; order Rhodospirillales; family Magnetospirillaceae; genus Phaeospirillum. The sequence goes on along the minus strand of JAYTWE010000121.1, from coordinate 2,011 downwards.
ATGAATGCCCCTCAGACGCCGGGCGCCGCCTCCGGCGGCTTGGCTTCCGCAGCACGAGCTGCGGCGGCCCTTGGCCTTGCCGCCAGTCGAGTGATTCGCCTGTCGGTGTTTTCCGTCATATATGGCGCTCTCGCCCTTTTCGCCCTGCTGCTGCCATTGCCCGCCGCGGCCATGACGGTGGAGCAGGTGACCAGCCCCATGGGGATCGAGGCCTGGCTGGTTCAAGATCATTCCAATCCCATCATCGCCTTGGATGTGGCCTTCAAAGGCGGCGCATCCCTGGACCCGGCCAACAAGTCCGGGCTGGCGGAAATGGCGGCCGGTCTGCTGGATGAAGGGGCGGGGCCATACGATTCCCAAGCGTTCCAGCAAAAGCTGGAAGATCTGGTCATCAGCCTCCACTTCGATGCGGGACTGGATAATCTGCGCGGCCATTTGAAGACCTTGACCGTCAATCGGGACACCGCTTTCGATCTGTTCCGGCTGTCCTTGACCCAGCCTCGGTTCGACAAAGAGCCTATCGAGCGCATTCGCAGCCAGATTCTGTCCGGCTTGATGCGAGAGACGCAGAGCCCCAATGCGGTCGCCTCGCGCCAATGGTTCAAGACCATGTTCGCCGGTCATCCTTATGCCAATTCCCCTCATGGCGAGGTTGCGACCATCAAGATTATCCAGAAGGCTGATCTGAAGGCTTTCACCCGCGACCAGCTGGCCCGCGACCGCATGACCATCGGCGTGGTGGGAGACATCACTCCGGTCGAGCTGGGCCGTTTGCTCGATACAACTTTCGGCGCGCTTCCCGCCGCTGGCGCTGCCTTGAGTGTGACCGAAGCCGCGCCCAAGGCAGCGGGTAGCGTCACCGTGATCGACAAGGACAATCCTCAGGCGGTGGCGTTGTTCGGCGCACCGGGGATCAAGCGCAAGGACCCGGACTGGTATCCCGCTTATGTGATGAATTACATTTTGGGCGGTGGCGGGTTTTCATCACGGCTGACCGAGGAAGTGCGCGAGAAGCGCGGTCTGGCCTATTCGGTCTATTCTTATCTGATGCCGCTCCGTCACGCCGGTCTGATTATTGGAGGCGTCGCCACCGAGAACACCCGGTTCGCGGAATCTCTGGGACTCATCAAGGAGGAGTTCCGCCGCATGCGTGATTCCGGCCCCACGGAGATGGAGCTGGTTAATGCCAAGACCTATCTCAATGGATCGTTCCCGCTGCAACTGGACTCGACCGAGGCCATTGCCGGTCTGCTGGTTCAAATGCGGATGGATGATCTGGGGATCGACTTCTTGGACCGCCGCAATGCGCTGGTCGATGCCGTCAGTCTGGAGGACGTGAAGCGGGCCGCTGCGCGGCTGCTGGACCCTGGCAGTTTGTCGGTGGTGGTGGTCGGCCGTCCGGCTGGTTTGTAATGACGCCGTGGGGAAGCTCCTCTGACCGAGAGGGACTTCCCCATAAAAGCGGTTATTTCTTTTTGCTGAGGCTGTTGATTTGGGCCTGGAGGGCGTCGAGACGCTCTTGCAGCTCATCGGCGCGGGCCTGTCCACCTTCTTCGGTGCCATGCGCCTGATAGAAGGGAGTGAACATCTTCATGGCGCTTTCCACGAAAGACATGTTCTGCTTGCCCATTTCCTCGAAGGGATTGAACGGGAACATTCCTTCCAGGGCATTGCGCATATAGTCGCGCATCTGCTGCTCGTTGCGGGTAAACGCTTCCATGGAATAGTCCAGATAGCGAGGCACCAGTCCACCCAGGGAATCGCCGTAAAAGCCGATCAACTGGCGCAGGAAGCTGATGGGCAGCAGGTTCTGGCCGCCCTTGCTCTCTTCCTCGACGATGATCTGCGTCAGGACAGAACGGGTGATGTCTTCACTGCTCTTCGCGTCATAGACCACGAAGTCGCGCCCGGCGCGGGTCATCGTGGCCAGGTCCTCCAGCGTGACGTAGCTGCTGCTCTCGGTGTTGTAGAGGCGGCGATTGGCGTATTTCTTCACCACCACCGGCAGGCT
>JAYTWE010000120.1:0-1710 GCA_043744055.1 Magnetospirillum sp. | reverse complement strand
CTCATATTGGGCTGGTCAGGCCAACGCTGCTCGTTCAGCACGGCCCCATGAGGGGATTTAGCGACAAAGTGCGGGGCAACATTGATGCCCTCCACCTGCCCTTTGCAAGACAGCAACGGCTTATCGTCTCCCTCGGAAATATAGAGCGAGAATTTGATGCTGGACGAGCCAGCGTTGATAACCAGAATGCCGTCGCGCATAGAGGAATCCCTACTCATTTGTTTCTATTAATTAAATCAAGCATTCGCCCGACGGGAATGGGCGAATAGAACCGCCACGGCGCAAGATGCAAGGCGAGCCTTGGCACTATCGGCACGGCTGGTCAGTACGATCGGAACCCGCGCCCCCAGAACGATACCGGCGGCATCAGCCTCGGCCAGATAAGACAGCTGCTTGGCCAGCATGTTTCCCGCTTCCAAATCGGGAACCAGCAAGATGTCGGCGCGGCCAGCCACCGGCGAGTTGATCTTCTTGATCTTGGCCGCTTCCTCACTGATGGCATTGTCAAAGGCCAGCGGACCATCCAACAGCGCACCGGTGATCTGACCACGATCGGCCATCTTGCACAGGGCGGCGGCTTCGATGGTGGAGTTGATCTTGGGATAGACGGTCTCGACGGCGGATAAGATCGCCACTTTCGGCATCTCCACCCCCAGCACATGGGCCAGTTCGATGGCATTTTGCAAGATGTCGGCCTTGTCTTCCAAGGTCGGATAAATGTTGATGGCGGCATCGGTAATCAGCAAGGTGCGCGGATAGGTGGGCACGTCCATGACAAAGACATGGCTGATCCGGCGAGCGGTACGCAGCCCCTTATCGCGCGACGCCACCTCATGCATCATTTCGTCGGTGTGCAGCGAGCCCTTCATCAGCGCCTCGGCCTCGCCGGATCGGCACATGGCCACGGCCTTTTCCGCGGATTCATGGCTGTGGGCGGTGTCGATGATACGCATACCGGTCAGATCGAAGCCGAACTCCTTGGCCAGCGAGCGAATCTTGCTTTCCGGGCCGATCAGAATGGGATCAATCAAACCCAGCCGAGCCGCCTCCACCGGGCCTTCCAGGGAAACCTGATCGCAGGGATGACACACCGCCACCGAAATGGGAGCAAGATCGGCACAGCGGGCAATAAGATCCTCGAACACATGGTGGCGACGGCGCAGAGCCACTTCCTGCAACTCCATGCGCGGCTGGGAGACCTGTTCGGTCGGCGCGATCACCTGCGCACGACCGGTAAAGACCGTCTCACCCTTCTGATTGACCGCCTTGCAATCAAACACCACATCGACCGGAGCGATTTTCTCCGTGACGATAATGCTGACCATCACCGTGTCACCGACCTCGACCGGAGAGGTGAAATCAATGTTCTGACTGCGATAGACGGTGCCCGGACCCGGCAGATCATTGCCGAGAAGAGCCGACAGCAGCGAAGCGCCCCACATGGAATGAGCAACCACCTTACGGTGATTGGCGAATTTCTCGGCGCTTTCCGCACTATAGTGAGTGGGGTTCAAATCGCCGGTGGCGACACCGAACAATTCTACATCCCGCATACTGCATGTGCGTTCAAGGGTGGCCGTATCGCCGATCTTGATATTGGCGAAAACACGATTGTTCATCATCTCGACCATACAATGGCTCCCTCGAAAGCGTGTCATACCGGCGCGTCACTGACGTGACACGCCTCATTGTCCCTCAAACGCCGGGCGC
>JAYTWE010000119.1:0-5423 GCA_043744055.1 Magnetospirillum sp. | reverse complement strand
GACCGCGCCATGGGCGAAAGTTGGGCGGTCTCGAAGGGAATTTCGAGCGGCGGCTCGATGCCCATTAACGATGCGGCATAGGTGACGACATCCTGCGGCGGCGCCGGCAGGTCGTCTGTGACGTTGAAGATGCCGCCTTTATTGCTTTGGGCGAGATGCCAGAGCGCGCCGGCAATGTCGTCGCGATGGATGCGGTTGAACACCTGGCCGGGCTTGACCAGCCGCCGTGCGGTGCCCTCTTCGAGGTTGACCAGCGCATTGCGGCCCGGCCCGTAAATGCCGGACAGGCGCAGGATCGCCACCGGCCGGCCGATGTCTTGGCCGAGTTTCAGCCAGTCCTGTTCCGCCGCCACCCGCATCACCGAACGCCTCGACACCGGACGGCATTCGGCACTTTCGTCCACCCAGCCGCCGCCATGATCGCCATAGACTCCAGTGGTGGAGAGATAGCCGACCCAACGCAGTGCACACGCGTCCATGGCCTCGCCCATGACATCCATCACCGGATCGCCAAGAGTATCGGGAGGAACCGAAGACAGAACCGCGCTCACCCCGCCCAAGAGCTTCGGGTCCAAGGGGTGGTCACGGTCAAAGGGATAAATCTCTACCCCCGGCAAACCAACAGCTTCCCCGGATCTGGTGGTTCCGGCGACGCTCCACCCCTGCTCCACCAGTCTGCGGGCGATCACCCGGCCGGAAAAGCCCAGCCCAAAGATAAAGAATTTTGGGGTCATATCTTTCGCCTCAAGCGCCGGTGGGGGCTCGCGCCCCCGTGGCTATCCTCGCTTATGCCTACGGCAACGCTGCGGCGGCCTCAATGGCCTAGTCGCTGCGCTCCCATATCTTTCGCCTCAAGCGCCGGTGGGGATGGGGGGATAACAAGTCTCCCTTGCACTCGGCACATAATTGATGACACTACCGCTTCATGAAGCTTCGCGTCACCCTTGTCTTGCCGTTCCTGCTGGCGCCCTTCGCGGCACGGGCGGAGACCTTCAATCCCAAGCAGGAATACCGCTCCTGCCTACACCTGGCCCGCACCAAACCCGAAGACGGCTGGGAAGAAGCCATCGCTTGGCAATCCTTGGCTGGCGGCGAACCGGCGCGCCATTGCGCTGCCGTGGCGCTGATCGGCCTGGGTAAGCTGGAAGAAGCCGCCAAACGGCTGGAAGCCCTGGCCAGCCAAAGCCGGGGAACCAATCTGTTGCGAGCCGAGATGCTGGCCCAAGCGGCTCAGGCTTGGCTACAGGCCGGACAGACCGAAAAAGCCTTAGCCGATCTGGATACCGGATTGGGGCTAGTGCCCAACCACCCCGACCTGTTGCTGGACAAGGCGGTCGCCTATGCCCAGGCCGCCCATTACAAGGAAGCGGTCGAGATGCTGTCTGGCATTCTGAAAGCCCAGCCCAACCGGGTCGAGGCCATGGTGCTCCGGGCCAGCGCCTATCGCTATCTGGACAAGCTGGAACTGGCCAAGGAAGACATCGCCCGCGCTCTGGTGCTGGACCCGGACTTTCCCGATGGGCTGTTGGAGCGCGGCATCATCCGCCGCATGGAGGATAATGCCGCCGGAGCACGCGAGGACTGGATGAAAGCCATCAACCTGTCCCCGGAAAGCGCCGCCGCCGATACCGCGCGGCGAAATCTGGAAATCATGGATGTCAAAATCAAATGATTCCGGCCCATGACATCGCCTCGGGCCGCTTTGTCACCGCCGAGATAAACGGCGCAATGGTGCTCTGCCTGAAGGCCGAACGTTCAGGGCGCGACTATACCAATCACTATCTGATCGTCTTGGACCCCGCCCCCGAATGCGGCACCTTGGCCCTGATCTATCTGGACCCGGATCACCTCCTAACCGTGATCGACGACCGGGCGTTCAGCTTCGCGGAAGGGAAAGCGGGTTTACCAGAGATCGGCGATGCCTTCGCCACCCCCATGGGGCCGCATCTCAAGGTCCAAGACGAGCCCAAGGCGCAAAAAGTCTTCGCCTATGTGGACATGACCACCGGCCTGATCCGCCCCCGCATGGAGCGTCACGCCAAGACGGTCCTGAGCTGGAGTATCACATCCAGCCCTTGCGCTTGAACAACCAATACGGCACCGCCGCCGCCAACACCGCCAGGGCGATGGCATAGGCATAACCGTATTCCCACTGAAGCTCGGGCATGATCTTGAAATTCATGCCGTACCAGCTGGCCACCAGGGTGGGCGGCAGGAACAACACCGACATGATGGTAAACAGCTTGATGATCTGATTTTGCTGGATACTGATCATTCCCAGGGTGGCATCCAGTAAGAAATTGATTTTGTTGCTCATAAAATCAATGTGTTCCGCCAGGGACTGAATGTCATGGCTAACGGTCTCCAGCCTTGCCGTGGCCGCTTCAACACCAAGCTCGGCATCACCATGGGGCATAAACGCGATCATGCGCTTGACACCCAAAACGGTTTCGCGGGCCTTGCTGGAGAGGTCCCCGGAACGGCCGATAGTGCGCAATAAAGTCTCCAGCTCCCGCGATGTTGCACGGCGGCGATGGCTGTCCTTGCTGTGTTGATGGAAGATACGATGGGAAACGGCATCCAGATCCGTCATCAGGCCTTCCAGAACATCGGCGATGCGATCCACCACCGCTTCCATCAGACCCAGCATAATTTCGCCAGCCGTGGACAGATGAGCGCCACGCTCGTTCAGCCATTCGGCATAAGCGGTGAAGGCCTGGGGCGTGTCATAGCGCACGGTCACCAGTTGGCGGCCATTAAAGATGAAGGTCACGGCGGAATTGCGCGGCTCGAACCCGCCCGATCCGGTCAAGACCGGCACTGTCGCCACCAAGGCGCTGCCTCGGCGGAACAGGCGGCTCGACGCTTCAATTTCCTGCATCTTTTCGTGAGGCGGAATATGGATTCCCGCCACGGCTTCCACCCGCGCCACCTCGTCCGGGGTGGGACGCAGCAGGTCGATCCACAAAGCCTGTGTCAAATCACCACCGCCAGCCCCAATCTTAAGCGGGCCGTCGATGGTGTTTCGGGCGGTAATCAAGCGTTGCCGGCCACGTCCTGGGTCAGGTCGGGCGTCGCTGGGGGCGCGGATTTCTGGGGCGGAGCAATCTGGGCCGGTTCAGCGGCGCCGTTGCCCTTATTGGCGGCGGCCTGTTCCAGCGCCTTGGACGAGCCGCGACGGATCAGACGGCCCTCCATGGACGCACCGGCCTCGATCTCCAGACTGTCTTGGGTCACGTCACCGGTCACACGGCCTGACTTGGTAATCAGCACGGTGGAAGCATTAATCTTTCCGGTCAATTCGCCATGAACCTGAACGATCTCGGCGGTGACTTCTCCCGAGATGCGGCCACCTTCACCCACCAACAGCCGCTGGCATACAATATCGCCTTCCACATGGCCGTCGATCTGCATTTCACCTTGGGTGAAAATATTGCCCACGATCTTTACATCGGGGCCGATCACCGAGAGCGGTAACCCGTGAGCCGAGGATGAACGAGCGGAATGAGCCGCTGCGGACACCACGCCGAAGGCCTTACCAAGCTTTGGGAGCATTTTCACCTGCCGCAATGAACTTAAGGGGGTCTTTGGGGGAGTCCGACAGACGGACTTCATAATGAAGATGAGGACCCGTGGAGCGCCCGGTATTGCCCAGCAGACCGATCACGCTGGTACGGGTGACCTTCTGGCCTTCTTTCACCTTAATGCGCGAGAGATGGGCATAGCGGGTCGATACACCATTGCCGTGATTGATCTCGATGGTCAGGCCATAACGATCCCAGGGACCGGCGAACTCCACGACACCTTCGCCGGTCGCGTAAACCGGGCTGCCATGAGGAGCGCCAAGATCGACGCCCTCATGCACGCCGTTGCGGCGGTTCAGCGGATCGCTGCGGGTCCCAAAGCCGGAGTTGAGGTCGTAATCCACGTGCAAGGGCTCGCCCAGCGGCATCTTGTTCATAACGGCCTTGACGCCGCTCCACCGATCCAGGTGGTCGAGCAGACCGTTGAGCCCGGTTTCCCCGGCCAGACTAGGCAGCGGAATGAAGGGGCCGCCTCGACCGCCATCACGCTGCGGCTGGCGGTCAAAAATCTGCCGCGCATCAATACCCAGACGCGACAAAGCCCGCTCGGCATCGAAAATCTTGGACGTGGTGGCGTCGCTGGTGTTCTGCACCGCCTGGGCATAGGCCAGCTTGAGGCGTTCCAGCGAGCCCTCAAGCCGACGGACCTGTTCGCGCACGGCACGGGCCTCGTCACTGGCGGGCTGGCCGTCATCGTTCCAAGAGGGTTCGGAATTGACGACGGATTTGGGACGGGGAGCCGCCGCCACCTTGCCCGACTGGTGATCCTTGGCCAAAGCCGCGTTGGTCTCTGCCAGAACCAAGATATTGGTATGGACCAGATCCACTTCGCGAGCGATATCGGAAACCATCTTTTGCGACGACGCCAGACGATGTTGGGCGGCGCGGGTGGCCATCATCATTTCTTCCAGCTTGCGCTCCTTGACGGCAAGCTCTTCCGGCTGGCGGGTGAGAAGCGTCGACACGGTACCGGCCCAAATGGCCATGACGCACATGCCGAGCATGATCCAAAGCTGACGCTTGCGGGTAAAGGTGAATTGTTCCGCCGAGCCATCGGGGCGGCGGATGAAGACCTGCCATTCAGGGATGACCCATGCGACAGCGCGGCGCAAAGCCTTTGCGCGCTTGCCAAACCGTGGGATCAAACTCTCGTCCGACACTATCCTGACGTCCCCCGTCCGTTTCGGATTACTGAACCATTCCTTCAAGCGCGGTCAGTGTAGCCAGCCAAGCCGCGTTAACCTATAGGTAATAACTCCTTACATCAGCAAATCCGATATTCCAAATCGAATCTCCAGATATGGAGCACGTTTCATGGCCGCCCCTCCAGCCTCCAGGCGATCAGAAGGCCGCCCAGCCCCAGAAAAAGCAGGGCGAGAGCGGGCAAAAGAGGCGTCTCGCGCAGCCCGTCCACCACATGGTCGCCTTTTTCCATCAGCCCCATCCAGCCGCGCCCGGCGGCGCTACCGCCGGTGACCCGGCGAAATTCCGGCACCCCCTGATCGACCCAGGCAAGGCCGCCCTTGGTGGCGGCAACCACCGGGGCCAACCAATCGGGTCCTGCTGTCACGTCCGACAGTTCCACCGGCGACGGCGACCCCAGCGCGGCCAGGGCGGCGAGTCCGCTTTCATCTTCCACGCGCCAGAGCCCGGATTCTTGTACAAGCAATTGCCCCGTCGAGGTTCCATCGCCCTGATCGGTCAGCACCAACGCCTTTTTTGCTCCATCGGGGCCGGTGATGGCGACCGAGGCCGGGCCGGGCTCCAGACTGCGGCGAGTGACATTCAACTGCCCCGAAGCGATCTCGGCCCGCAGCGAATTCTCCTCCAGATCGGGCT
>JAYTWE010000118.1:0-1817 GCA_043744055.1 Magnetospirillum sp. | reverse complement strand
GATTACACCACGGTGCAAGCGTCGGAGAACTCCAGGCGCGGTCCGCGTGGATAAAGCCCTTTGGCGTCGCCGTAACCGATATTGATAAGGAAGTTGGATTTGACGGTGGTCCCGGCAAAGAACTCGGCATCCAGCTTGGCATTGTCAAAGCCGCTCATAGGACCGCAATCAAGCCCCACCGCCCGCAAAGCCAGCAGGAAATACCCGCCCTGGAGGGTTCCATTGCGCATGGCGGTGCCCTGGATCATGGGCTCGTTGCCCACGAACCACGCCTTGGCATCGGCATGAGGAAACAAGTCCGGCAACCGCTCATAGAAAGCCATGTCATGGGCGATGATGGCGGTGACCGGAGCCGCCATGGTCTTGTCCACATTACCGGGAGCCAATACCGGTTTCAGCCGCGCCTTGGCCTCGGTCGAGCGCACAAAGACGATCCGGGCCGGTTGGCAATTAACGCTGGTCGGCCCCATGCGGGCCAAATCCCACGCTTGCCGCAGCAAATCATCGGAGACCGCCTGAGGGTGAAATGAGGAATAGGTCCGGGCCTGACCGAACAGAAGATCACACCCATTGGGCTCCAGTATTGTGCTCATAAGTCCATACTCCTCGATTTTGCCTGTACGCCGCCGCCGAGATGGGGCAAATATCTTCCAATTGGGTATCTCGGAATATGGGCTGCATCTTTACTGGGGACCAGGGGGTCATGGGGAAACGGTGTGTTGCCGCTGCTGCAATAATCTGGCTATTTGCCACAATGGTAAGCCCAGCTCTGGCGGCGGATTCTGCGGTGGTGCTGTTTTATCATCGCTTTGACGATGACCGGGTTCCCGCGCTCAATACCACCATATCCCAGCTGACGACCCAACTGGGCGAGTTCAAGACTGGCGGCCACACCATCATGTCCTTGGCCGATGTCATGGCCGCCATGCGGGCGGGGACGTCTCTCCCCGACAAAACCATCGCCATCACCATGGATGACGGCGCCGCCAGCATCTATTCCCGCGCCTGGCCTATCTTGAAAGAAGCCGGTCTTCCCATCACTTTGGCCATTGCGACCGATGACATTGATCGTGGCGGTTCCGATGTCATGACGTGGAGCCAGATTCGTGAAATGGCGTCGGGTGGAGCAATCATCGCCAGCCAGGGAGCCGCCCGTCTGCATATGGCCAAGGCCGGACCAGAATCCATTGCCGCCGATCTGGCCCGCGCCGGAACCCGGTTCGAGCAGGAACTGGGCAAGCTCCCCACCCTGTTCGTCTGGCCTTGGGGCGAGGCCAGCGCTGAAGCCATGCAAGCCGTGCGAAATGCCGGGTTTATCGCCGCATTCGGCCAGCATTCCGGGGCCGTCTGGGCCAAGGCCGATCCCTATTTCCTGCCCCGCTTCGCCGCCACCGCCAGCTATGGCGAGCCCGAGCGCTTTCGTCTGGCGGTGCGCTCGTTGCCGCTGCCCGCCGAAGATATCACTCCTGGCGATCCCCTGTTGAAGACCAATCCGCCCGCTTTCGGCTTTACCTTGTCGGAGGATGTTCCCGGCATCGGAGGGCTCGCCTGTTTCGCCTCCCATCTGGGGCAGTTGCGGGTGGAACACCTGGGGCCTCGGGTTGAAATCCGCATGGCCAAGCCGTTCCCGGCAGGGCGCGGTCGCCTCAACTGTACCGTCGCTACTCTGGAAGGACGGTGGCGCTGGTTCGGTTGGCAATTCGTGGTGCCTTAGGATACACCCCGTCGCCTTGGGCCTAAGGCCCTTTGCTCCCGCTGGTATAGGAGGAATGAGGTCAAGGAGACGAGTCTCCTTGCGGGTGAAGGGCAGAGCCCTT
>JAYTWE010000117.1:0-8195 GCA_043744055.1 Magnetospirillum sp. | reverse complement strand
CCTTTTCGTCGGTCATAGAAATCCGCAAACGGCCGTGACCCTTCTCCAAGTCCTCCAGCAGGTGCTCAAGCCCTTTAACAAGGTTCTCGCCCTTGCTGGCGACGGTGGTGCGCAGCACCTCGGGATTGGTCAGGGCGAAGTTGGTGGGCGCCATGGCATCCACGAATTGGCGGGTATAAAAATCAACCTTCTGGGCGGTGTGGTCGTCGAGACCTTCCACATCCTTCACCACGCCCTGCATCCAGCGCGCCGACAGCAGGTAGGACTGCTTGATGAAGTCGAAGATTTCGTTTTCTTCCCACATCTCGTCCTTGAAACGGCGATCCGCCGTTTCAGGCTTAACCACCGGCTCGGGCGTTTCGCCCATCATGCGGCGCGCCGTGTTCTGCCACAGCGTCATGTAATCCTGCCAGAGGCTCAGATTGGCCTCGACCATCTTGGCCGGATCGCTCATCAGCTTGGCCGTCATTTCCATGAAGGCATTGCCGATATTCAAAGGATCAGTGGACCCGAATTTGGGGTCCGCCGCTTGGCGCGTCAGGAAGTCGGTGACGATACGCTGGCTGCGCTCGGCAATGCTTGTCATCGCCTTGGAAAGCTCCGCCGGATCGATCGTCTTTGAGTCCGCGCCCGTCTGTTCAGCCATAAGTACCCCTCATTACGGTGCATCCAGAGTGCAACACCCACCGACGGATTTACCATCGCATGGGGTCTCGACCAGCGGAGAGAGGTGCACCCCCGTCCCCCTTCTGATCCGGTCCATAGTTCTATATACTTTCGTTCCATGGCCTGATAAACGTGAACTTGCCGTAAAATCTGGTTCAGTCAAAACATATTCTCGTGAACGGGGGCTGCGTTTCGTCAATGTTGGATTGCATCGAGGCTTGGCGCCATCGTCACCAGCGCCACGCAATCATCGTCGGGAAGAGTGTGGTCGCTGCGGCTTTGATCGCTGGATGCTCATGGGTGCCCGATGCCGTCAACCCTGTTGAGTGGTATAAAGGCATCTCAAATACCATCAGCAGCGACGAAACGCCAGAAATCGCGTCACCGCGCCGACCGGAGGGAAATTTTCCTGACGTCGCCGCGACGCCGGACCCGAACCGAAAACAACAAGCCAAGGGCTTGGCGGCGGATCGCGAGAATTCAAAATACGCCGAATCGGTAAGGCGAGAGCCGACGCCGACCAAGCAATTGGCCAAGCGCACCCCGGCGCCGCAGACCCAAGTCGCCCAGGCCGCTCCGGTCGAAGCGAAGGGCGACTACAAGCCGTCCCTGGATCGCCGCATGCCCGCCGCCCGCGACGAAGGCCCCTCGGCGCCTCCGCAGAAGGTTGCTGGCGGCCCGCCCGCCCGTGCCGATCTTCCCGATTCCATTCCCACCAAGCGCAGCGTCTTGTCCGATCATTATGCGCGCCGGCTGGCCGAATCCGCCGCCGCCACCAACAAGAATGATCCCTTCGCCACCATGCCGCCGCCGCGTTCGGAAGCATCTTATAATCAGCCAGCCCACACCTATGCGGTCCCGGCCAACGCCCCGGTGGGCTATGGCCGTGCCGCCTATGCCTCCGATGTGAATTACGGAGCCCCAGAACTGGTGGCCCCGCGCGGAGCCAAGGGCCTTCGCGGAGCCAAAGGGGCTGTCATTCCATCCGGTCCGGCGGCATCATTTGAAGTGGCCGCTGTCCAGTTCGGCCGCGATGGCGGTCTAACCGCCACGGACCGCGCCGCCTTGCAAGATGTGGCACGGCTGCAACGTCAGACCGGCGGAACCGTCCGCATTCTGGGTCAGTCCTCGTCCGGCCCCATCTCCTTTGTCGGCGGTGACGATGACGAAATCGCCGCCCGCCGTGCCACCATGGTCGCCAAAGCCCTGACCGGCATGGGTGTTCCCGCCCGCAAGGTGCTGGTCGCCACCGATACGGCCTCTGGTGGGTATGATGACAGCGGTGCTCGGGTTTCCATCGAGTATTGATGGGCGATACGTCCATGGATCAGGCGGTTCCCGCCCATCCCCCCGGCTTTGGCGAATGCGGCGATGCCTATGGCCGCATCGGGCGGGTGGAAAACCGCCACCCGCCCCGTCAAGCGGCTCACAACATCAAAATCGTCCTCGGCAACCATCACAAGATGCTTGAGGAATCCAAGAAACAGCGCACGAGTTCCAGTTCATGAGCAAAGCCTCCTTGAAGATCGCCATTGCCGGTTTGGGAACTGTCGGCGGCGGCACCGTCCAATTGCTGCACGATCAGGCCGCCATCCTGGCCGCAAGAGCCGGACGGAGTCTGTCCCTGGTCGGGGCAGCCGCATTGGCCAAGCCGACCGACCTGCCGCTGGACGGCGTCCCGTTCTTCACCGATGCCCGAATCATGGCCAGGGACTGCGATTACGACGTGCTGGTCGAGTTGATCGGCGGATCAGGCGGCATCGCCCTAGAGGTGGTCAAGACCGCCCTGGAGCGTGGCCGCAGCGTGGTCACCGCCAACAAAGCCATGATCGCCCATCACGGCGTCGAACTGGCCCGCATCGCCGAGGCCAAGGGCGGCAATATCGGTTTCGAGGCCTCGGTGGGGGGCGGCATTCCCGTCATCAAGTCTCTGCGGGAAGGTCTGGCGGGGAACTGTGTCACCAAGGTCATGGGTATCCTCAACGGGACCTGTAACTACATCTTGACCACCATGCGCGATTCCGGCCGTGACTTCGCCGATGTGCTGGCCGAAGCGCAGGCGCTGGGCTATGCCGAAGCTGATCCCAGCTTTGACATCGACGGTATCGACACCGCCCATAAACTGGCCATCCTGGCCAGTCTGGCCTTTGCCATGCCCATCAACCTGGACGGCGTCTCCTGCGAGGGTATCCGCCACGTCTCGGCGCTGGACATCCGCTATGCCGATGAATTGGGCTACCGCATCAAACTGCTGGGCGTCGCCTCGCGGACCGAAGCGGGCGTCGAAGCCCGCGTCTATCCCGCCATGGTGCCGCTATCCTTCCCGCTGGCGCATGTGAGCGGCCCCTTCAACGCCATTGTGACCGAGGGCGACTTTGTCGGCCGCACCGTGCTGGAAGGCCGAGGGGCCGGGGCTCGCCCCACCGCCTCGGCCGTGGTCGCCGATCTGATGGATCTGGCCACCGGTCGCGTCATGCCCATGTTCGGGGTCGCGGTGGACGCCCTGAAGCCCCTCCCTACGGCGCCGTCGGGGGCTCATCGCAGCGCCTATTACATCCGCCTGATGGTCCGTGACGAGCCCGGCGTCTTCGCCGATATCGCCGCCGTCCTCCGTGACAAGAAAGTCTCCATGGAGCAAATCATTCAACGCGGTCGCGCCCCCTCCGAAACCGTGCCGGTGGTTATGACTGTGCACGAGACCGACGAGGCTTCCATGCTGTCAGCCGTCGAGCACCTTGAAAAATTACCCACGGTGGCCGACCTCCAATTGATCCGCATCGAAAACCTGTAAGTGAGCGCAATGTCTGGACCGCCCCCCACCGCCCCGGCTCAAGACCGCAACCTTGCCTTGGAAGTGGTTCGCGTTACCGAGGCCAGCGCCCTTGCCGCCGCCCGACATGCAGGGCGCGGCGACGAAAAAAGCGCCGACAAGGCCGCATGCGACGCCATGCGCCGCGCCTTGAACCGCCTCTCCATGGATGGCGTCATCGTCAATGGTGAAGGCGATGACCAGGAACAGCCGCTGCATACCGGCGAAAAAGTCGGCGACGGCAACGGCCCCAAGGTGGATATCGTTCTCACCGCGCTGGAGGGTCGCTCCATCTGCGCCCGAGGAGCGCATAACGCCCTCTCCGTGGTGGCCTTGACCGAAGAAGGCTCCTTCTTGAAGGTTCCACAGCATTCCTACATGGAAAAAATCGCTGTCGGCCCCGGAATCCCTGCCGGGATTATCGACCTCGACCTGTCTCCCGAACAAAATCTGGCCCGGATTGCCGAGGCCAAGGGGCTCTCTATTTCAGACCTGACCATCAGCGTACTGGACCGCCCTCGCCATTCCGATCTGATCGAGCGCCTGTACACCGCCGGAGCACGGGTGATGCTGTTCGATGATGGCGATATGTCCGGGGCTTTAGCGGCTGGACTGTCGGAACTGGGCGTGGATGCCTATATGGGATCGGGCGGAGCCGCCCAGGGAGTGCTGGCCGCCGCCGGGCTGAAATGCCTGGGCGGGCACATGCAGTGCCGTCTTCTGATCCGCTCCGAAGGTGATTTCATGTTGGCGCGCAATGCCGGAATCGAAGATCCCAAGCGAAAATGGGACTTGGATGAGATGGTGAAGGGTGAAGTCATGTTCGCCGCCACCGGCATCACCGACGGCCATGTTCTGAAGGGAGCGCGGCTACTGCCCGGTAACCGGGCTCTCAGTCATTCCCTGGTCATGCGATCGGTGACGGGAACCATCCGCTATCTCACCGCCCAGCACGATCTTGACCGCAGCCATATGCTGCTATGACGCAGACCGGCGCTGCGGCCTTTCTGGGTGTTGAACGGTCGCTGACCGGAAGGCGCTGGCTGTCGCGGGCGGGGGACGAGCGCATGGCTCTGGCTCTGTCCCAACGCCTGGGACTGCCCGAGATCGTCGGCAGAGTCCTGGCTGCGCGCGGCATCAGCCTGGACGAAGCCCCCTCCTTCCTCAATCCCACCCTGCGCGACCTGCTGCCCGACCCCAGCCACCTCAAGGATATGGATAAGGCAGTGGAGCGGCTGGTTCGCGCCGTCACCACCGGTGAGACCATCGCCGTCTTCGGCGATTACGACGTGGATGGAGCAACCTCTTCGGCACTGTTGAAGAACCTCCTTGATGCCGTCGGAGCCAAATGCCGGGTCTATATTCCCGACCGGGTGGTCGAAGGTTATGGCCCCAACGCCCCCGCTCTGCTGCGCCTTCAGGCCGAGGGCGCCAAGGTGGTGGTGACGGTGGATTGCGGAACCACCGCCTTTGATGCCCTGACCGCCGCCGCTGAAGCCGGGCTCGATATGATCGTGGTGGATCATCACGTGGCCGAGGCGGCTTTACCGCCAGCCCTAGCGGTCATCAACCCCAACCGTTTGGACGAGAACAGCCCTCACGGCCATCTCGCGGCAGTGGGCGTGGCCTTTCTGCTGGCCGTGGCGCTCAATCGCGGCCTGAAACAGGCGGGATGGTATGAACCCGACAAAGACGGAAAGGGGCGCCCCGCCCCTGATCTGATGCGCTGGCTTGATCTGGTGGCGCTGGGCACCGTCTGCGACGTGGTCCCCCTGGTGGGCGTTAATCGCGCCCTGGTGACCCAGGGGCTGAAGGTCATGGCGCGCCGCCACAGTATGGGCCTGACCGCCTTAAGCGATATAGCGGGCGTCAAGGAGGCCCCTGGAGCCTATCACTTGGGCTATGTGCTGGGGCCGCGCGTCAATGCCGGTGGCCGGGTGGGTGAAGCCGAACTGGGCACAAGGCTGCTCTCGACCCACGATGCCGTCGAGGCCGCAGACATCGCCCGCCAGTTGGACGGCTACAACAAGGACCGCCAGGAGATCGAGGCCGTCGTCCTGTTGGAAGCCATCGAACAGGTGGAAGGCCGCCCCGATGACGGTAAGCCGCTGCTGCTGGCTGCAGGCGAAGGCTGGCACCAAGGCGTCATCGGCATCGTCGCCGGTCGCCTGAAGGAACGCTATGGCCGTGCCGCCTGTGTGGTGGCTCTGGACGGCGATACCGGCAAGGGATCGGGACGCTCGGTGACCGGCCTTGACCTTGGGGCCGCCGTGATCGCCGCCCGTCAATCAGGGTTGTTAAAAGCGGGAGGCGGCCACGCCATGGCCGCGGGCTTCACCGTATCCCGCGACAAGCTGGCCGAATTCCACACCTTCATGTCCGAACGGCTGCAAGCACAGCTGGATGGTGAACTGGTGCCGCTGTTGGAACTGGATGGAGCCCTGGACGCGGGCGCGGTCTCGGCTGATCTGGTCGAAACCTTGGCTCAGGTCGGCCCCTTCGGATCGGGCAACCCGGAACCCCGCTTCGCCATCACCGCCGCCCGCGTGGTCAAGGCCGATGTGGTCGGATCAGGTCATGTGCGTCTCATGCTGGCGGGAGCCGGAGGCAAACGCCTGAAAGCCATAGCCTTTCGCGCCGCCGATAGCGAGATGGGCCACGCCCTTCTTGCCTCGCAAGGCGCGGCGTTCCATCTGGCCGGAGTCCTGCGCGCCGACACGTGGCAAGGCACCACCAACGTCCAATTGGTCATCGATGACGCTGCTTTTGCCAGATAAGATGATTTTCTCATAAAGCGCCCTTGATTTTCTCCGCTAAGGCGGTTATCAAGTCGCCCTCTCGCCTCGACGTCCCCATCGTCTAGAGGCCTAGGACACCGCCCTTTCACGGCGGCGACGCGGGTTCGAATCCCGCTGGGGACGCCATGGCCGAAACATATCAAAAAACTCAATAAAATCAACAAGTTGCTGACCGCAAGGTCGAGCGACACACACACGTTTCACACACACGCCAGCCCCTCGAAAACCACAGATGGCCCCCGCCAGTTTCCCGGCAGGGGCCACCTCGGTGGTCACCAGTTGGCAGCCGTTCGGCTGTCTTCGGCATAGACGTTGCGCTTGCCACCCACCCACAGGTTGGTTGGCTTCTCCGTCCCCTCGCGGTGGACGGCTTCGATCTTCTCGCCAGAGCCATCACGGATGGCCTCGAACAGCTTGTTCGCGGTGGGACTGTCCATGGTCACCCGGTTGCCCGTGGTGTCGGTGAAGGAGACGGTGCCAAAGGCGGAACGGTGCAGGACGGTCTTGCCCGCAATGACGGTTTCAGGGTTGCTCATGGTGGGCCTCAGTAATCAATCTTGGTGATCCGGGCACCCTCGCCAACTTTCTCGACGTTGACGATGCGCTCGGGGTTACGGGACAGGATGGCGGGGTCGTTGGTTTCAGGGTTGCTCATCGGGTTCTTCCTCGAAGATGTCGGAATCATGGTTGAAGCGGCGGGCAATGGCCTTGAGGACCAAGACCTTGCCAGGGAAGGGCATGTTGAAATCAGGACGCGGGGTCACGCCTGGGGGGATTTCGTACAGCAGCAGTTCCCGCCTGGGGTGCCGTCCGTCCTCACTGGGGAGGGGGTAGCGGTAGACGAGCGGCCCCCAGTCTGCCGGGGGTTCCCAGGTGCAAAGCAGGACACGGGGGAACAGGTAGTCCGGGTTACCGAGCCGCCATGCGGCAAGCTCGGTCTTGTTCATGCGGGGGTTCTTGTTCCAGGCCACGGGGCTACCTCCGACAGCCACGATTGAGGAAACGAAGGGCGTCTTCACGGGCCTCCTTCTCCTCCAGATGACGGGCAAGACGGGCCTGCCGGTCGGCCTGATAGGCGTCAAGGCGGGCCTGGGTGTCGGCATCCTTGGCAACGAGGTTGCCGCGCCTGAACTCGGTGAAGACCTGGGAGACATAGGCCAACTCGACATTGGCCCGTGCGGTCTCGGACTTCGCCAGGATGAACAGGGTCTGAGCCTCGGTCAGGTAGAAAGCTTTGCCCGGTCTCCCCCTGCCCTCGGATTTCGCCACACGGTGCGGCAAATTCCCGATGGCCTCCAAGGCTGCCTTGTGGCGCTTGATCAAGTCCCGGATGGCACGAGGGCGCTCGTACCCCAGCCGCTCGGCAAGGGTGGTGTCCAGCACCCGGACTTCCCCACCGTCTTCGATCAGATCGGGAAGGCTGGTGGAGGTTTGCCCCATAGCGGGGCCAGCCTCATGGATGACGATGGCGTTCATGCTCACCCCCTCCCCACCGAGATGGCACCCATGCGGAGCAACGAGGACCAACTGAAGTTGCCCTGCGGGGTGGTGACCATGATGGTTCCGTCCTGCTGCTGGTGGGCGGTCATGCCGCTGGGCAGCTTGGCATTGAGGATGGTCTGCGGGCTGGACTTCTCCAGACCACCCAGATACGCCTTCACCACCCCGTCATAACCCTTGGTGGTCCGCTCGGTGGCCTGCTTGTAGATGGCCTGCTTCATCAGATCGGGGCGGTTCTCCCAAGCCCAGGCAACCACGTCCTGCGCCTCGAAGCCCGACTTGCCGATGGTGTTCAGGGCCTGGGTCTCGAACGCCGCCCGGATGGTCTCGGCGCGGTGCATGGCCTCCCCAGGCTCAAGGCCCATCTGGGAAGCGATACGGCCCACGGCAGTTTCCGGGATGCCTTCACCCTTGGACAGGGC
>JAYTWE010000116.1:0-7096 GCA_043744055.1 Magnetospirillum sp. | reverse complement strand
GATAAGATCAAGGATCAGGTGGTGACCGGCGTCAAGGACGCCACCGGGCGCGATCTGTCCATTCAAGGCAAAGTCTCGGTTTCAGTCTTTCCCTCCCTTTCGGTGCAGGTGGGCAATGTCGCCTTGTCCAATCCGACCGGATTTTCCAGCAAGGATCTGATCCGCCTTGGCGCGGTGGATGTGCGGCTGAAGCTGATGCCGCTGCTGGGCGGTAAGGTCGAGGTGGATAGTTTTGTCCTGGTCGATCCGGTCATCACTTTGGAAACCGATCGTCAGGGCAAGGGCAATTGGGTGTTCGACGCCCCGGCCACCAAGGCTGATTCCAAGCCCGCAACGGCGAAACCGGTGGATAAGCCGACCCCCGCCGCACCTTCCGCCAGCTCGGGTCTCAACGATATCCGTCTGGGCGATGTCCGCATTACCAATGGCCGTTTGATTCAGATCGACGGCAAGACCGGCGCCAAGCAAGAGGTGAGCGACATCAACTTGCAAGTGGCGCTGAAGAGTTTGGACTCTCCCTTCACGGCGAAGGGCAGTCTGACCTGGAACGCCAAGAAGGTCGAGATCACGGTCGATGTGGCCAGCTTGAAAGCGGTGATGGCGGGGGAGGCTTCCTCGACCATCTTGTCCGTTGCTTCCGAGCCGGTGAAGTTGAGCTTTAAGGGGACCGCCAAGGGCGGCTCCGCTGCCGGTCTGGCTGGTGATCTGGATCTGGGCGTTCCGTCCATTCGCAATCTGGCTGCCTGGGCGGGGTCTCCCATCGCCATGGCGGGAACCGGTCTGGGGCCGTTGTCCATCAAGGGCAAGCTGGCCGCTGGTGCGACTCAGATCGCCTTCACTCAGGCCAGCATTGATGTGGACGCCATCAAGAGCAAAGGTGAGGTTACCGTTAATACAGGTGGAGCCAAGCCAGCCATCAAGGGGCGCCTTGATGTGGAAATGCTGGACCTCAATCCCTATCTGCCACCCGAAGGTGCTGCGGCATCCAAGGCGAGCAGCGGCGAGACCAAGACTCCCGCCGGGGCGGCGCCGCCTCCTGCCAAAAGCGGTTGGAGCGATGATCCCATTGACGCTTCGGGGCTGAAGGCCGCCGATGTGGACTTCCTGCTCACCTGCGGCGGGATTCAGGTCAAGAAGATCAAGGTGGGGAAAAGTGCTCTGAAGCTGGCCTTGCACGATGGCAAGCTGGTGGCCGATCTGACCGAACTGGCTTTGTATCAGGGGGGCGGCAAGGGACGCGTCGCCCTGGACGGGTCGCAGCCGGGCGTCGGGCTTGATGCGGGTTTCCAATTAAAGGGTCTCCAGGCCGAGCCCTTCTTGACGGATGCCGCCGGTTCTGATCGCCTGTCGGGGACCGGAAATTTCGACATCGCCATTGCCGGTCGGGGCAAGACTCAGCGTCAGATCGTCTCGTCCTTGGACGGCAAAGGGGCGCTGTCCTTCCTGAATGGCGCCATCAAGGGCATCAATCTGGCCGCCATGATGCGTAATGTGGCGACCGCATTTACCGGTGGCCCCGCTTCCACCGAAAAGACAGACTTCGCCGAACTGGGCGGGACCTTCGTTATGGCCAAGGGCATTCTCACCAATAATGACCTGGCGCTGAAGTCCCCCTTGCTGCGTATCGAGGGCAAGGGCACCGTGGACCTGCCTCAGCGCAGCGTCAATTACCGTATCGACCCCAAGGTCGTCGCCTCGCTGCAAGGCCAAGGCGGCAGCGATGCCGCCGGTCTGGTCGTTCCAGTTCTGGTCAGTGGACCTTGGGATAATCTCAGTTACCGTCCCGACCTGGAGGCCTTGGTTAAGCAGAATATCCAGAATGTGGGCGGCGCAATCGGCGGTTTGGTCGGCATCGGTGGAAAGAAGGATCAAGCGGGAGCGTCCAAATCGGGTGAAACCGGCGGCGCCCTTAATCCCCTGAAACTGTTCGGCCGTTGAGACAGCCCCGTACTCAAGATCATCAACAGGAGAGATATGATATGAAAAGCATTCGAATGGCTGCCGTTATCGGCATGACCGCCTTGGCGGCCGCTTGCGCCACGCCTTGGGAAGTGGCTGATGTGAATGAGATCATGGTTGCCCCCGCCCCCACCGTCGGCAGCGCCTTCACCAAGGCCCTGTTCGCCGAGTACAAGGCCTATGCCATTCACGAGGCGAATGATGAGTTCGAGTGGGACGATGCCGCCATCTTCGCCCGCAAGGGGCTGCGCTCCGCCACCGGCGAAGTGGTTGCTCCCGAGGAAATCGCCAGCTGGAGCATGCCTGCTGCCCGCGTCAAGGAAGTGACCGACGCCCGCGCCCGTCTGGTGGGCTATTTCGGCAATGGCGCCCGCGAGCGCGTCCCCGCCGCCACCGCCAAGGCCCAGGCCATGTTCGATTGCTGGCTTGAAGAAGAGCATGAAGGCGACGCCAATTCCGATTGCCGCGCCGCGTTCTTGAAGGTGGAGCCGGAACTTCAGGTCAAGCCCGTCATGGCTGTCACTCCGAAGATCGTGAAGACCTTCATCGTCTATTTCGACTTCAACAAGGCGACCTTGACCAAGGCATCCCAGAAGGTCCTGAAGGACGTGGTCACTGCCAATGGCGAGATCAAGCCAACCAGCATCTATGTGGCCGGTCATACCGACAGTGTCGGCAAGTCTGCTTATAACGACAAGCTGTCGGCCAAGCGCGCCAGTGCCGTTGCCGCAGCCCTGGGCAAGATGGGCGTCAAGTCCAAGCTGGACCAGAAGTCTTATGGCGAGACCAAGCTGGCCGTCCCCACCAAGGACAACGTCAAGGAAGGCAAGAATCGCCGTGTCGAGATCTACTTCGAAAAGTAATCCCTGACCGGTGATCGAGATAAGCCCCCTTTCGGAAACGGAAGGGGGCTTTTTTACTTAGTTCATCTCGGAGCGGGAAAGAGCGAAGGGCTCCGCCCCATAGGCGCTAGTGTTATGTTTTTGAAGTTCATGGCATTCTTACTTCCACATTGTGGGAGGCCGGGATGGCACGAGGCAAGGCATCGTTGATCGAACTGAGTGAGGTGGAACGGGTCGAACTTGAAGGGCAAGTTCGACGTCGAACAACGCCGCAAGGTGCTGTGCTTCGAGCCCGGATCGTGCTGAAGGCGGCGGATGGAGTGCTGAATACGGTGATCGCCGAGGAACTCGGCATCGGCCCGCACACGGTTGGAAAATGGCGAGAGCGATTTTCCCGTGATCGCCTTGACGGCTTGTCTGACGAGCCTCGTCCTGGTGCGCCCCGGACGGTGAGCGACGAGGCCATTGCCGAATTGATCCAGAAGACGCTTGAAACGACGCCACCTGACGCCACCCACTGGAGCGTGCGGATGATGGCGCGGGCGGCACAGGTCGCACCATCGACCGTCCATAAGGTCTGGCGCGCCTTTGGCTTGCAGCCCCATCGCACCGAGACCTTCAAACTGTCGACCGATCCACACTTCGTCGAGAAGGTTCGCGATATCGTCGGCCTGTACCTTAATCCGCCGGAGCGGGCGCTGGTCCTGTGTATCGATGAGAAGACCCAGGTCCAGGCTCTGGATCGCACCCAGCCGCTATTGCCGATGCGTCCCGGTCAAGCGGAGCGACGGAGCCACGATTATAAACGGCACGGCACCACGTCACTGTTTGCCGCTCTGGATGTGGCCGTGGGCAAAGTCATCGGCCGCTGCTTCCAACGACACCGGGCGGTGGAATTCAGGACGTTCCTCGACCTGATCGAAACCAGCGTTCCTGTCGACCTCGATCCAGCGCTTCTGCACAAGAACGCTGGCCGATCAGGGGCGAGACTGATGCGAATTTCGGAATCGGGACACAGCTAGAGCGTGTTGACATTCAGATTATGGCGGCCTTCTCCCTCCCCCGGCAAGCCGAGGGAGGGAGAAGCGCTGAATGTCAACGCATCCTGGAGCCCTGAAGCAGCAATCCTGCTCAGGAAAAGGTTAGGCTGATCAGCGCGGCCAGTCCGAACACCATCAGCATGCCGCCGGACAGGTGATTGAACCGCCGCATGCGGTCGGGCGTGAAGCGGGAACGCGCCGCCGAAGCCGCCGCCGACAAAATCATCCACCACAAGGTCGAGCCACAGAAGATTCCCAGGGTGATCAACCCGGATTGTGCCCCACCAGGACGCCCCGACGGCCCCAGGGCGGCAAAGACGCCCGCTACGCCTAAGATGGTGCCGGGATTGGTGGCGGTAATGGCGAAGGTGGACAGGAAGTCCTTGGCCATGCCGGGTCCTTTGCCCGGTTCGGCCTCCACGGTGATGGCGGCGCTTCTCCAGGTATGAACCCCCAGCCCGATCATGAAGACTCCCCCCACCACCTTCAAGGTGAAGGCTTGTCCGTCGATAAAGCTCATCACCACGCCGATGCCGAAAGCGGCCACCGCGCCGAACAAGGTGTCGGCCATGGCGGCGCCCAACCCGGCGACAAAGGCCGCCAGACGGCCATCGGCCAGGGCTTTACGGATACAAAGAATCCCCACCGGCCCGATGGGGGCGGCAATGGCGAATCCGATAGCGATGCCGCGCAGGAAGGGGGTGATGTCCAAGAGGTCAAGCTTTCAGTTTGCCGAAATCGGCGTCAGCAAAGATGAAAACCCACCCTAGACCGTTTCGCGTTCACACGCGAACGGCCTAGCTTTGCCTGAGGCGGAAAAAGCTCCGCTTTTTCTGGGCTCAAGCGCCGCTCGGGCTAGAGAGCGTGATTCAATGTGATCGAAACGCGCTCTCTATGGCAACAACTATCCCCGCATACCCGCTTGTTTCAAGGCGCGATCAATCCAAGCCCGGCCCAATTTCTCCCAGGTGGAGTTCTGGCTGAGACGTTCATTCAGACTGATGAAGTCCACGTGATCCAAAAGCTGATCTTGATCGGCGCAGGTGAAGACGATCTTCTCCTCACCGGTGATCGGGTCCTTGTGGCGCTGGAGACACTGGGCGCAGACTTCCTTCAACATGCATTGCATGGGCGAGTTGATGGAGCCGATGCCGGTATGACCCTTGCGCAGCCAGGGGGCGAGCCGGTCGTGGCGCGCCTTGGTCACCGCCGCCATCATGCGGTCGGAGCCGATGGCGATGACCCGGTCCACCTTGGACATGTCGATGGCTTGTTCACCCAGACGGCCCTCGCCATAGGCCACCATGGCCTCGACGATATTGCCGACGAAGGTGCGGTCCTGGGGGCGTCCGGGGGCAAAAGCCTCGCCGCCATCGACGCACCAGATCACCACATCGGCGGCGGCCTCGATATCGGGCACCTTGAAGCGGTCATGGGCATTTTTGTAGCCCGCGAAGTATAAAACCTTCGACCCGGCGGCGCGGAAGGCATGACCGATAGAGAACAGTACCGCATTGCCCAGACCGCCTCCGGCCAGCAGTACGGTTTCCTTGCCGCAAACATGGGTGGGGGCTCCGGTCGGTCCCATCAGGACGACGGGTTCGCCGGGAGTCAGATGGGCCACCAGATCGGAAGAGCCGCCCATTTCCAGCACGATCAACCCCACCAGACCTTTTTCGGTATCCACCCAGGCGCCGGTTAGGGCGAGGCCTTCCATGGCGAGGCTGGCACCGGTGACTTTGCGGGCCAGCATCTCGAAATTCTGGAGCCGGAAGAACTGACCGGGCAAAAAGGCTTCGGCGGCGGCGGGCGCCCGCACCACCACTTCGATGATGGTGGAGGTCAGACGGTTGACGGAATGGACCGTGGCCCGCAAGCGGTCGTTGAGGCGGGCGATCAGCTCCTTGCCGGAAATCTCCGAGGCTGGGCGGCGCTCCATGGCCCGCGTCACCACCGGATGGCCCTGCTTGGCCGAAGCCATGGCGGAGACCACGTTGCCGGCATAGGACGGATGCAAATCCCCGAAGAAGCTGACGGTGCGGTCCTGGCCATCCACATGCATCAGCACCTGAGAGAGACCCGGCTTGGCCAGACGTTCGGGCTGGACCAGCTTGCCGTCCTCGTCCACCGCCTGGAAGAACTTACCGTCCAAGGTGATGTCGGAGCGCTCGCGGGCCAAGGTGGTGTTAGGGACCGTTCCGGCCGCCACGATGATGGCGCGGGCGGGGAATCGGTGGGGTTGTCCGTCTTTGTCCTTGAACTGAATCCCCGAAGCCGAGCCGAAATCATCCACTTCCACCGCGACCGGA
The DNA here is from genome assembly GCA_043744055.1 of Magnetospirillum sp. Taxonomy (GTDB): domain Bacteria; phylum Pseudomonadota; class Alphaproteobacteria; order Rhodospirillales; family Magnetospirillaceae; genus Phaeospirillum. The sequence goes on along the minus strand of JAYTWE010000116.1, from coordinate 946 downwards.
GTCAGGCCTTCGGTAAAGCGGATGCCCTCTTCCAGGGCTTTGGCGATTTCTTCGTGATTGCGATAGGCGGGGCTGTCCACCAACCGGCGGCGATAGGCCAGGGTGGCTCCACCCCAAGAGTGCAGCAATTCGTGGATGTGAGCCTCGCGCCCATCCAAAGCGGCGGCCAGCCGTTCGGCCCGGATGGCGCGGGCATGGGTGATGAATTCGTCGGCGATCTCGTGATCTTCCTCCGACCAATGCTGGCGTACCGCGTGTTCGCCACGCTCGGCCACCAAAAGCTCATGGCGCGACAGGAACTTTTCCACCTGGATGGGGTAATAGGCCAGGGCTTCGGTGCAGGTATCCACGGCGGTCAAGCCGCCGCCGATCACCACCACCGGCAAACGCAATTGCAGATTGGCCAAGGTGTCGGAACGGGCCGCGCCGGTCAGCTGTAAGGCCATCAGGAAGTCCGAGGCCTGACGGACGCCGCGCGCCAGACCGTTGGGCATGTCGAGAATGGTGGGCTTGCCCGCGCCCGTGGCCAGGGCGACATGATCGAAGCCCATGGCGAAGGCGTCTTCAAAGGTGATGTTGCCGCCGAACCGCACTCCACCGAACAGGGCGAATTCACTCCGACGCTCCAACAGCAGCCGGATAACGTCGAGAAAGTTCTTATCCCAGCGCACGGTGATGCCGTATTCGGCCACGCCGCCGAACCCGCCCATGACACGCTCGCCCAGGGGCTGCCACAAAGCGCGGATATCTCGTACCGGTTTGAAGGCCACCCGTTTCCCATGAGGATCGACGCCGGACAGATCGGCGGCCAGAGGCTCGATCTTCAATCCGTCCACCGCCACCACGTGATGGCCGTCCTGCATGAGGTGATGAGACAAGGTATAGCCCGCCGGTCCCATGCCGACGACCAACACCTTGCGGCCTGAATTGGGCTTGGGCAGTGGGC
>JAYTWE010000115.1:0-1737 GCA_043744055.1 Magnetospirillum sp. | reverse complement strand
TCCACGTCTTACCGGTGGTGGTGGACTTTCTGCGGCTCTACCCAGACATCAATGCAAGACTGGTCTTATCCGACCGCTGGGCACATCTGCTTGACGATCACATCGACGTGGCCATTCGGGTCGGTGAATTGTCCGACAGCAGCCTGATCGCCATGGGACTCGGCACGATCCGCCAAGTGATATGCGCCAGCCCTTCTTATCTGGCTGAACGGGGAGTCCCCGGTACCCCCTCTGATCTTAGTGCCCATAACTGCATTTCTTTTGAGGCACTGTCTTCTGGCAAATCCTGGGCCTTCAGAGTGGGCAAAGCCGAATCCCCGGTTCCTATTCATTTCCGATTGTCTGTCAACACCGCCGAGGCGGCCATCAGCGCGGCACAAGCCGGGGCCGGGTTGACACGAGTGCTGTCCTACCAAATTGCTGAAGCCGTTCGAGACGGCGAACTTCGTATTGTCTTACAAGATTTCGAGCCGCCGCCCTGGCCGGTCAGTCTGATCCATGGCACCCAAGGGGCGTTGCCGCTGAAGCTGCGGGCGTTTCTTGACTTCGCCAGGCCGCGCCTGAGCCAGCGGCTTTCCGAGGGGGCTGGAAATCTTTTGCCATCCGGCGGCGAATAGGGTTCAGGCCTAATCGAACAGGAGGACACCATGGGACGGACTGCGCGGGTCATGGGATTGGCGCTTGGCCTTATGGGGCCTCTTCTGCTTGGGTGCGCCGCCAGCGCCGAACCCATGCCGGTGGTGGTCGAGCTTTTCACCTCGCAAGGCTGTAGTTCCTGTCCGCCCGCCGACCGTTTGCTGGGCGAACTGGCCAAGCGGCCGGACACCATCACGCTGGCCTATCACATCGATTACTGGGACCGCCTGGGCTGGAAGGACCCTTTCAGTCTGAAGGCCGCCACTTCGCGCCAAAATGGCTATGCTCATGCCCTGAATCTCCAGACCATCTACACGCCGCAGATGGTGATCCATGGTGTGACCGATGTGGTGGGCTTCAACCGTCCCGCCGTCCTGGCGGCACTGGACGGCAAGCGCGACGGCCTGCCCGTCCGCATGTCGCGCACCGATGGCAAGTTGATCATCGAACTTGGGGCCGGGAGTGCCGCCGAGATCACCGTGGTGGCCTATAGCGGTGAGACAGAAACTAGGGTGGCGCGGGGCGAGAATGCCGGGCGGACGTTGAAAGACACCTCCATCGTCCGGGCCGTCTATCCCCTGGGGAACTGGGATGGTAGGGCCAAAACCGTCAGCCTCGAATTATCGTCGATCCCCGACAGCGCCACCATGGCCGCCGTTCTGGTCCAGGGGTCCGGCCAGGGCCGGATGTTGGGTGCGGCAACGATCCCTCTTCATTAGGCTTGACGCATGGCGGAAAGGAAGCCCTCCACCTTCGCCTTGACCTCCCGGGCCTGATGAGCAAGTCCATTGGCGTCGCTCAGTACCGACTGGGCGGCGGTGCCGGTGGCGCCGGAGGCGTCGCGCACGGTCTCGATCTTCTCGGACACTTCACCGGTTCGCTGGGCCGCTTGATCGACGCTGCGGGCGATTTCCTGGGTCGCTTGCCCTTGCTCGGCCACGGCATGGGAAATGGTGGCGGAAATATCGTTGATGGAGGAGATGGTGGCCGCGATGCCGCCGATGGACACCACCGCATCGCGGCTGGCGGCTTGGATGTCGCCCACCTGGGCGGTAATGTCCTGGGTGGCCCGTGCGGTCTGGTTGGCCAGGTTCTTGACCT
>JAYTWE010000114.1:0-3728 GCA_043744055.1 Magnetospirillum sp. | reverse complement strand
CGGTCGGCGGGTTCTGATGTGTTCGTGCGAGGGTTCCATGCCGCTGGACGCCAAGGCGGTGGCGGCGGCTTTGGATGTCGCGCCGCCCGAACGGGTGTTTACTCAGCTCTGCCGATCTCAGTTGGAGGAGTATCGCGCCGCCTTGGCTGGTGGCGAACCCTTGCTGGTGTGCTGCGGGCAAGAAGCGCCTTTGTTTCAGGAACTGGCGCGCATGGCCGAGGCGGAGCCGCCGCTTTGCGTCGATATCCGCGACCGGGCGGGCTGGTCGGACGAGGCTAAATCCGCCGCGCCAAAGATGGCGGCCCTGCTGGCGGAAGCGGTGCGACCGGTGGAAGACACTCCCTCGGTCACCCTGGTTTCCGAGGGCCGGGTTCTGGTTCTGGGCAAGGGGCAGTCTGCCCTTGATGCCGCTCATCGGTTGGGGGCCGAGCGGGCGGCCACTTGTCTGCTGCTTCCCGATCATGACCGCGATCTGGTGCCGCCTTCGGTGCGGGCGCTGGGCCTGTTCTGCGGTAAGCCGGTGAAGGCCTCGGGCTATCTTGGGGCTTTTACCATCGGCGTGGTGAATATCGCGGGGGCGTCTCCTTCGGCTCGTGGGGCCTTGGCTTTCGACGCTGCGGTGGGCGAGCGCAGCCTTGCGGCTGATGTGGTTCTCGACCTGACCGGTATGCCGCCGCTGCTGTCGCCCCGCGATGGCTGGCTGGTGGTTGATCCGCGCGATCCGGTGGCGCTGGAAAAGGCTTTGGCTCTGATCGGCGGATTGGTGGGCGAGTTCGAGAAACCCCGCTGGATCAAGATCGACGCGACGCTGTGTGCGCATTCGCGCAATGGTCAGGTGGCCTGTACCCGCTGTTTCGACGTTTGCCCGTCCGGTGCGTTGAAGCCCAAAGGCGATGCCGCCGCCGTGGATTCTCATATCTGTGACGGTCATGGCCTTTGCGCCAGCACATGCCCTACCGGGGCCATCCGATTTGACGTGCCCGCCGGGAATGGGATGTATCAGCGGCTTTCCGCTTTGTTGGAGACTTATGGGAAGGGCGGCGGGACCCGGCCGATCGTGTTGATTCATGAGTCCGAGCATGGTGGCGAGCTGATCGCCGCCTTATCCCGGTTCGGCAGTGGATTACCGTCTGCGGTTTTGCCGCTCGCAGTGTCGGCGGTGGCGGCTTTGGGGCCGGATCTGCTGCTGACCGCCTTGGCCAAGGGAGCGGCGAGGGTGATTTTGTTGGCCGATCCGGCGCGGCGCAATGATCTGGGGCCGCTGCGCGATGCCGCCTCGCTGTCCAATCGTGTGGTTGCCGGGCTGGGCTGGCGTTCCAATGTGGTGGTGGCGGTGGAATCCGATCCCTCCGCCCTGTCTGTTCTGCTGGGCGAGGCGTGTGGCCCTGGCGTTGAGCCTGCCGCTGAATTCCTGGTCCTGGGCGGGAAGCGCCAAACCATGAGTCTGGCTTTGGCCCACCTTCATCGCAACGCTCCCAAGCCGGTGGATGCGCTGGCGCTGGACGCGGGCGACCCGTTCGGCACCATCGTGGTCGATCAGGCCAAATGCACCTTATGCATGGCCTGTATTGGGGTTTGTCCCGCCAAGGCGTTGTCCGGCCATCCCGATAAGCCCTCCCTGGGAGTGCTGGAAAACAATTGCGTTCAGTGCGGCCTGTGCCGCGTCACCTGCCCGGAAAAGGCGGTGAGTCTGCTGCCTCGCCTGACTTTCACCTCCCAGGCCCGTATCCGTCAGGTGTTGAAGGAGGAAGAGCCCTATCCCTGCGTCCGCTGCGGTAAGCCCTTCGCCTCGAAATCGGCCATCGAACGCATGGTGGAGCGCATGAGCGGCCATTCCATGTTCGCCGAGCCCGGACGGCTGGACCTCATCCGTATGTGCGAGGATTGCCGGGTCGTGGCTCAGTACGAGCTGGAAGAGCGCACCCGTCCCCTGGCCGGGGCGGCTCCCAGGGTCACTCGCACAACCGATGATTATCTGCGCGAACGTGACGAGTCCGAGAAATGATCTGGTGTAAGGTTCTGCGGTTTCTTCTGGTTATACTCCGTCGCCATGAAAACCCGAAAATCGCCAGTCCCACCCGTCGTCACTCCCGCGGAAGCGGGAGTCCAGGAGTCGCGGAAAAGCCAGCGGTACCCCCCTGGATTCCCGCTTTCGCGGGAATGACGAGAGAGTTGGAATCTTCGGGTTCTCAAGGCGACGGGGTATATCAAGGGACCGTGGGATGTTAATTTTCTTCGGGAACCCAGGGAATGCGCTGAACGGTGACGCCTTCTTCCTCCAGGTCGCTGGCCTCCTGGGGGGTGGCTTCGCCGTAAATGGCGCGTGCCTCGCTGTCGCCATAATGGATTTTGCGCGCCTCTTCAGGGAAGCGCTCTCCCACATAGTCACAGCTTTCCTTGACCTTACGCTTCAGGTCGACCAGCACCTTGCGCATCTCGCCCACCGCTTGTTGCGCATCCAAGGCATTGCCCCGTGATTTGGACAGGCGCGGGGTCATGAGGGCTTTCTCGATCCGGCTGTCGCCGCAGATCGGGCACGAGATCACACCAGCCGCCGCTTGTTCATCATAAGTGGCGCCATCCTTGAACCAGGCTTCAAATTGATGCTGGCCGGTGCAGCGCAGTTCGAACAAAATCATGGACTCTTATGTCTCTCTGGTCATTGTCAGAGCACTATACAGCCCGAGGAAGAGGGAACACACAACAAGATGGGAACCGATCCGTTCAAGACCCATGTGTCGGTTTGGGTTCGCCGCTTCGCCCCCTTAGTAAGGGCGGGTGGAGCCGTGCTGGATCTGGCTTGTGGCGGCGGACGCCATTCCCGGCTGTTTCTGGACCTCGGCCATCCGGTCGTGGCCTTGGACAAGGATGTGGCTCAGGCCAGTCTTGCCAGTGGCGCCCGATTGATTGCCGCTGATCTGGAAGACGGCTCGCCCTGGCCCCTGTCCGGTCATCGCTTCGCTTGCGTGGTGGTGACCAACTATCTGTGGCGGCCGCTGTTCCCCGTCATCTTGGACGCGCTGGACCATGGTGGCATCTTGATCTACGAAACCTTCGCCATGGGCAATGAAGCCTTTGGCCGCCCTCGCAATCCCGATCACCTGCTGGCGCGAGGCGAGCTTCTCCGCCTGAGCCGGGACCTGACCGTTATCGCCTATGAAGACGGCATCGAAGACGGCCACAAAGTGGTTCAACGCCTGTGCGCCGTCAACGGACCGGGACCGGTGGCGCTTCCCTAAAACTCCCGCTTCGGCATGGCGAAGGGGCGGTCGTGCTCCAGGCAGGGAATTTTCTTGCGGGCGTCTTCCACCTTGCGCGGGTCGATATCGGCCATGACCCAGCCAGGCTGTTCCAGGGCATCGGCCAGGATCTCGCCCCAGGGGCTGACGATCAGAGCATGGCCGTAGGTCTGACGGTTATTGACGTGCTCGCCGCACTGCGCCGGGGCGAAGACATAACAGCCGGTCTCGATGGCGCGCGCCCGCAACAGCACATGCCAGTGGGCCTTGCCGGTGGTGCGGGTAAAGGCGGCGGGAACCGCCAGGAAGTCGCAGCCCGACTTAGCCAGGGCGCGATAGAGATGAGGGAAACGCAGGTCGTAACAGACCGACAGACCCAGCTTCCCCCAGGGCAAGCCGACACTGACCGCTTGATCGCCGGGGGTGAAGGTGGCGGATTCCTTGTAGACCTCGCCTAAGCCCAGATCCACGTCGAACATATGAATCTTG
>JAYTWE010000113.1:0-3901 GCA_043744055.1 Magnetospirillum sp. | reverse complement strand
GCCCTATTCCCATCCGTATCTATCGCCCCGCTCCAATCACGCCGACCCAAGCAGAGACGGTGAAAGCCGCCCTGCTCTACTTCCATGGCGGCGGTTTCGTGGTCGGCGATCTCGACACCCACGATTCCATCTGCCGCAATATTGCGGCCCGGACCGGGTCCATGGTGGCGTCGGTTCATTACCGCATGGGACCGGAACACCCCTACCCCGCCGCCATTCAAGACGGCACCGCCGCATTAAAATGGCTGGCTGCGGGACCGGGCCGCGGGTTGATCCTCGGCGTGGCGGGAGACAGCGCGGGGGGAACCCTCTCGGCGGTCATGGCCCTGCATGCCCGCGATCTCGGGATCACGCTGGCTCTGCAACTGCTCGTTTATCCTGCCGTTGACCAAAGCGGCGACTATCCATCCCGGACACGTCTTGCCGAAGGATATCTGCTGACGCAAGCCGATATGATCTGGTTCACCCAGCAGTACTTTGTCGGCCACCAAGGGCCGGTACTGGAACCCGACGCCTCGCCACTGCACGCCGACTCCCATGCCGGGCTGGCTCCGGCATTGATTCTGACTTGCGGTTTTGATCCTCTGGTGGATGAAGGCAAGGCCTATGCCGAAGCATTGCGACGGGCCGGAGTTCTCACCCGCTCAGTCTGCCTGGAAGGAGCCATCCACGGTTGCCTGGGCTTGGCGGCTTACATAGGCTGCGGCCGCGCCGTTTTAGATCAGGTTTGCGACGCATGGAAAGCCATTGTGGAAGGCTGAACGACAAAAGCCCTGTCGCACTCCCGACAATGGCCAAGACGCATTAAGGAAAGCCGCCATTCCGCCTTTTGGCACGCGGCTTGCTTTGCTCTTGTGCACTGCATGACCCAAGGGGGATCAGTCTGCCGCACCTGCGAAGACCACAATTATTTTGCGGTATTCCCCACCCTTTGGGCTGGGAAAGGCCTCCCCAAGCGGGTCAGTATTGACTTAAGTCACTGTTTTAGAAGGCCAATAAATTCGGTACTCTGATGCGTATTTTGTTGCGGCACAGGCTTGAAGTGAGCCACCATGTCGCATACCATCGCTGTGACGCTTTTTTGAGCAACTTTAAAATGCCGGATCTGCCGGATATCTCGCCCGAGGGAGGCCTAGGTTCGATGACCGTTCGTATCACTCGCCGCCGCGCCATTACCGTCCTGGCCGCCGCCGCCGGTCTGTCCTTGCTCGCCAAGGCGAACCAGGCCGAAGCTCGTCTGTTGCGTTGGGAAGGCACCACCTTGGGTGCGCCGTCCACCATCCAGCTGTTTCATAAGGACGAGGCCAAGGCCCGTGCCGCCATCGAAGCCAGCATGGCCGAACTGGCCCGGCTGGAATCCATCTTCAGCATCTATCGCGCTGATTCCGCCATTTCGGCGCTGAACCGCGACGGCGTGCTGGAAAACGCCCCCGCCGAGTTCATTGAGCTGCTCAATCACGCCAAGTCATTGGCAGCCATCAGCGACGGCGTCTATGACCCCACCATTCAACCGGTGTGGCAACTGTATTTCACCCACTTCACCGCCACCAACCCCGATCCGGCCGGTCCCACCCGCGCCGATCTCGACGCGGCCCTGGCCCTGGTCAACTGGCGTGACGTAGAGGTTGACGTGGCCCGTGGCCGGGTGGCCTTTGCCCGCCCCGGCATGGGTCTGACTCTGAATGCCCGCGCCCAGGGCTACATCACCGACAAGGTGGCGACGGTGCTGCGCGCTCATGGCTTTGAAAACATTCTGGTGGATATGGGCGAGCCTCGCGCTCTGTCGGCCAAGCCCGACGGCTCCGCCTGGCGGATCGGCATCGCCAATCCCGCCGACAATAGCCGTTCCATCACTGAAGTGAGCGTGATCGACAAGTGCGTCTCCACTTCTGGCGGCTATGGCACGTTGTTCGATGCCGAGGGCAAGTTCACTCACATCATCGACACCCGCACCGGCCTGACCGCCCCCGCCATGCTGGGCGTCACGGTCATCGCCGATACCGCGACCATCGCCGACGGCATCGCCACCACCTTGATTTTGGCTCCGGCGGAACGCCGTCAGCAGATCTTGCGCGATGCGGGCGGCATTACGGCCATCTTCGTCACGCCCGACGGCGTGATCTCGACGGTCACGGCCTGACCAACATGAATGATGCCGGCTCCTCCTTTCCAGAAACCAACGACCAGGGGCTGGTCGAAGGCTTTGCCCGCGTCGTCGCGGTCGAAGGCGGCAGGGCATGGCTGGAACCGGAAGAGATGAGCAGCTGCGGCACCTGTCATTCCGCCGGGCTGTGCAGCATCGGCAAGGACGGCGGCAATGCCAAGCGCATGGCGGCGAAGCATTTCCAGCTCCCCGGCGACCTGGGTTTAAAAGTGGGTGAGCGAGTGGTGGTCGGGATCAGCGAAGGGGTTTTGCTGCGCGGAGCCGCCACCGCCTATGGCCTCCCGCTGGTCACCTTGCTGGCGGGCGGCATTCTTGGCCAGGAAATGTACGGCACCGACGCCATGTCGGCGTTGGGCGCGTTTTCCGGTCTGGCTTTGGGTTTGGTCTTCGCCAGAATTCTGGCGAGCAGTCTTTCCGCACGGGGCACCCTGACGCCCCGCTTCCTGCGCAAGGCCTATGGTCTGCCATCGGACGCGTCGTGCACCACGGATCACGGGTAAGGGGAACCAGACGATGGAACATTATCTTCTGCTGTTCATCAGCGCAGCGCTGGTCAGCAATGTCGTCTTGATGCGGTTCTTGGGGCTGTGCTCGTTCATGGGCGTGACGACCCGAGTGGACACCGCCTTAGGGATGGGCGCTTCAACCACGTTTTGCATCACCATCTCGGCCATGATCGACTGGGGCGTTGATCGCTTCCTGCTGGAGCCCTACGACCTGGGCTATCTGCGCACGGTGGCTTTCATCTTGGTCATCGCCGCCGCGGTGCAGTTCACCGAAGCGGTGGTGCGCAAGGTTTCGCCCACCATGTTCCAGCTGCTGGGCATCTATTTGCCGCTCATCACCACCAATTGCGCCGTTCTGGGCGTCAATCTGCTGCTGGTGGAAGGCAAGATGAACTTCATCGAAAGCACCGTCTTCGCCCTGGCCTCGTCCCTGGGCTACAGCCTGGTGATGGTGCTGTTCGCCGGTCTACGCGAGCGTCTTGCCCTGGCCAATGTGCCGCGCCTGTTCGCGGGACCGCCCATCGGCTTCATCACCGCCAGCCTGTTGGCGCTGGCGTTCATGGGCTTTTCCGGTATGAGCACCAATTAGGAGGTCTCCTGTCATGTTGTTGGATGTCGGAAGTCTGGCGGTGATGGGTGTGACGCTGGGGGCCGTTCTTGGAACCGCCGCCAAGCTGTTGGCCGTGCCCGTCAATCCCATCGAGGAAGAGCTTCAGGCCCTGTTGCCCGGCTCGCAATGCGGCCAGTGCGGCTTTGTCGGCTGTTCCCAATACGCCGCCGCCCTGGCCAAGGGCAATACCCCCATCACGCTCTGCGCCCCCGGCGGTAAGGGCACCATCGAGGCCCTGGCCAAAAAGCTGGGCGTCTCGGCCGATACTGACGGTCACGAGGAAAAAGGCCCGGAAGTGGCCTTCATCATCGAGGATCTGTGCATCGGCTGTCTGCGCTGCATCGGTGAATGCGGCTCTGACGCCATCGTCGGCGCGCCCAAGCAGTTGCACACGGTGATTTCGGACGCCTGCCACGCCTGCGGCAAGTGCTTCAAGATCTGCCCCACCGAGGCCATCGAAATGCGCCCGATTCCCCTGACAATCGCTGCCTGGCACTGGAATAAGCCCGGCGAGCACCCCACTCATTGAGGAGAGACGGTCGATGAAGCTGTTTCCCATCATGGGCGGCATCCACCCGGATTACCGCAAGGAGCTGACGAGCGAGAAAGCCATCGTCGCTT
>JAYTWE010000112.1:0-2852 GCA_043744055.1 Magnetospirillum sp. | reverse complement strand
GCATCGGCGTCACCGTGGCCAAGAACTCGCCCGATATGCTGTTGGTGGTGCATCTCAGCTCGCCCGACGGATCGCGCGATCAGCTTTACATGTCCAACTTCGCCACCTTGCAATTGGTGGATATCCTGGCGCGCCTGGATGGCGTGGGAGATGTCCGCGTGTTTGGCGCCCGCGATTACGCCATGCGGGTTTGGATCGACCCCGATAAGGCAGCGGCGCGCAATCTAACCGCCGGTGAAGTGGTCAAAGCCTTACAAGCCCAGAATGTCCAGGTGGCCGCTGGCGTGCTGGATCAGCCGCCAGTCCCGAAACAAGGCGCATTCCAACTTTCGGTACAGACCCAGGGCCGCCTGAAGGACCCGGCTCAATTCGGCGACGTCATCGTCAAAGCCGATCCCAGCGGCAGGGTTGTGCGCCTAAAGGACATCGCCCGAGTCGAGTTGGGTGCGCAGGACTACAGTGTCAGCGGCTATCTCAACGGCAACAATGCCGTGCCGGTGGCCTTGTTCCAGCGCCCTGGCTCCAACGCCCTGGCCACCGCCGAACGCATCTTGGCCAAGGTGGAGGAGATGTCCAAGACCTTCCCCACGGGTGTCACCTATACCATCGCCTACAACCCCACCAAATTCATTGCCCAGTCGGTGCACGAAGTCATCAAGACCATTTTCGAAGCCGTTATCTTGGTGGTGGTGGTGGTGATCTTGTTCCTCCAGACGTGGCGGGCCTCGCTAATTCCCGTAGCGGCCATTCCGGTGTCGCTGGTGGGGACCTTCGCCATTCTAGGCGCACTGGGCTATTCCCTGAACAATCTGTCGCTGTTCGGTCTGGTCCTCGCGGTGGGTATCGTGGTGGACGACGCCATCGTGGTGGTGGAAAACGTCGAACGCAACATGCGCGAAGGCATGAATGCCCGCTCCGCCGCCCACCAGACCATGGATGAAGTGGGTGGAGCCCTGATCTCCATCGCCCTGGTTCTGTGCGCTGTGTTCATTCCCGCCGCCTTTATCCCCGGCATCTCGGGTCAGTTCTTCCGCCAGTTCGCTGTAACTATCGCTGCGTCCACGGTAATTTCACTGGTGGTCTCGCTGACCTTGTCGCCCGCGCTGTGCGCCCTGCTGTTCCGGGGCCACGGCCCCAACGACCATCACGACGACACCACCTGGACCCGCCCCATCACCCGATTCTTTCAGGGCTTCAACAAGGGCTTCGACCGGCTGGCCAATGGTTACGGTAACCTGACCAGAGGAGTGGTGCGCCGCTCCTTCATCATGCTGGTGATCTATGTGGGATTGATCGGAGCCGCCGGAATCGAGTTCTTCAAGACTCCCAAAGGCTTCATCCCCGATATGGATCAAGGCTATTTGATTACCGTGATCCAGCTTCCCCCCGGCGCCGCCCTGTCGCGCACCGAAGAGGTTGTCAGGCAAGCCGCCAAGATCATGGCCGGCACCCCCGGCGTGGCTCATACCGTAGCCTTCGCCGGGTTGGATGGAGCCACCTTCACCAACGCCTCCAACGGCGCGGCCATCTTTACCCCGCTGAAGCCGTTCGAGGAACGCTATGATCAGGGGTTGTCGGCCGCGGTCATCACGGCGGATCTGCGCAAGCGGCTGAGCGCCATCCAAGAAGCCTTCATCATCACCATCGCCCCACCCGCCGTGCGCGGTATCGGCACCGCCGGCGGCTTCAAGATGATGCTGCAAGATAAGGGTGGGCGCGGCTCCAAGGCGCTGGAAGATGTGGCTCTGGATATGTCCGCCGCCGCCAATAAGGTGCCCGGCTTGACGGGGATCTTCACCCTGTTCAACACCCGCACCCCCAATATCCAAGCTGATATCGACCAGGTCCGTTCCCAGATGCTGGGAGTTCCGGCAGATCGGGTGAGCGAAGCGTTACAGGTCTATCTCGGCTCCAGCTTCGTCAATGAATTCAACTTCCTGGGCCGCACCTTCCGCGTCACCGCCCAGGCCGATGCGCAATTCCGCAACGAGGTCGAGGACATCGCCAATATCAAGGTCCGCAACGATAAAGGCCAGATGGTGCCGCTGGGCTCGGTGGCGTCGTTCCGCTCTGACACCGGCCCGTATCGACTGCCGCGCTATAACCTGTTCCCCGCCGCCGAGATCCAAGGCTCCGCCGCGCCGGGCTATGCCAGCGGTTATGCCCTGGAACAGATGCGGCTGATCGCCAATGAACGCATGCCCGACGGCTTCGGCTTCGAATGGACCGAACTGGCGCTGCAAGAGCTGTTGGCGGGCAATAACGGATTGCTGGTCTTCGCCGCCTCGGTATTGTTCGTCTTCTTGCTGCTGGCGGCTCAGTATGAAAGCTGGTCACTACCGGTAGCCGTGGTTCTGATCGTCCCCATGTGCCTGTTGGCGGCGGTCTCCGGGCTTATCATCCGGGGCATGTCCATCAATATCCTAGCCCAGATCGGCTTCATCGTGCTGATCGGACTGGCGGCCAAGAACGCCATTCTGATCGTGGAATTCGCCCGGCAAGGCGAATCGGAAGGCATGGACCGCATCGAAGCCGCCGTCCATGCCGGGCGCACCCGCCTACGCCCCATCTTGATGACATCACTGGCCTTTGTGCGGGGGGTGTTGCCGCTGGTGGTGGCAAGCGGCGCCGGGGCGGAAATGCGCCAGAGCCTGGGAACCGCCGTGTTCTTCGGTATGCTGGGAGTGACCGGCTTCGGCCTGATCTTCACCCCGATCTTCTATGTGGTGGTCCGCAAAATGGTTGCCGGGCACCACGCCCGCGCCGCCGCCGCCCATGCCGCCGAGGAAGCCAGGGGGCACTAGGTGCGTTGACATTCAGCGTTCCCCCCTCCCCCGGCTTGCCGGGGGAGG
>JAYTWE010000111.1:0-7257 GCA_043744055.1 Magnetospirillum sp. | reverse complement strand
GATTGAGTCTGGCGGATATCCAGCCGGGGACCGAGCGCCATGGCGATAACGTCTACAGACTGAAGCGTTCGCCGAGATACACCCGTCGCACCCCTTCATGGGCGACGATCTCGGCTGGGCGACCCTCCATCATCACCGCGCCATCGTGCAAGATATAGGCACGGTCGATGATTTCGAGGGTTTCGCGAACATTATGATCGGTAATCAACACGCCGATTCCACGATCCTTCAAATGTGACACCAGATCTCGAATATCAGACACGGCAATGGGATCAATACCGGCCAGCGGCTCGTCCAGTAAGATGAAGTGGGGACGCGAGGCCAGAGCACGAGCGATCTCAACCCGGCGACGCTCACCACCCGACAGCGCCATGGCCGAAGCACGGCGCAAGTGGCTGATGGAGAATTCCGCCATCAGACTTTCCAGGTCATGTTCACGGCGCTCGCGGTCGGGCTCGACCACCTCAAGCACCGCCAAGATATTGCCTTCCACCGACAATCCGCGAAAGATCGAGGCTTCTTGCGGCAGATAGCCGATGCCTAAGCGGGCGCGGCGATACATGGGCAGCGGCGTGATGTCCTCGCCGTCCAGCAAGATGGACCCGCTGTCTGGCGCGATCAGGCCGGTGATACAATAAAAACAGGTGGTCTTGCCTGCACCGTTTGGTCCCAGCAATCCCACCGCCTCACCGCGCTGAACCGAGATGGAGACGTCGCGCACCACGGGGCGTTTCTTGAAGCTTTTGCCAATGCCGCGCGCGACCAGGCCGGGATTATCAGCGACCAGGCGGGGAAGAACCTTATCCTTATCGGAGACGCGGGGCTTCTCGGAGGCGTGGGGCTTATTTAAGGAGGAGGGTGGAAAATGGGTTACAGGCTTCATCGGTCCCCATCCCTCTTGGCGCCGGGAACGCTGCCCATGAAACTGGCGCGGCCCTTTCCATCCTTATTCTCGGACTCGCCTTTTTCACCCTTTTTCTGAGGGCTGAAGACGCCTTGTACCCGTTTACCGGTATCGGTTCCGCCGGGTGTTCCGGCGAATAACTTACTGACCCCGGTATTGAGATTGACGTGAGCCCAACCGCCTTCCAGCTGACTGCTGCCCTCGCGGATAATCTTAACTGAACCAGAGACGGTGGCGATACCGGTTTCGGCGTTGTAGTCACCGCGTTCACCGGTCACCACTTCGGTGGCGGTGGTGATGGAGACATGGCCATAAGCGTCCGAACGCTGTAATTCCAGCCCGCCGCCGCTGCTATCGCTTTTGCCCGCTGGCTTGGTCGGAGCCGCTTGAGTGGCTGTCGTTTTGGCGGTTCCCGGCTTACCCTTACCGGCATTGGGGTCCTTGTCCTTGAAATGAGCGGTCAGCACATCGCCCTTCAAAGTCTTGCCGTCTTGAGTGGCCGTCCCGTCGCCGCGCAGCACCGCCATGCGCTTCAGTTCCCAGTATTCCAAAGAATCGGTGGCCTGGAAGGTATCGGTGGGAGTCACCAGCTTGGCAGGGGCACCCTTCAGCACGAAAACCGCCTTATCCAGATCATAGATGGCCTTGGTCCCGGTGGCCGTATCGTTGGGCGAACGGATCACCACATTGCCGTCGGCATCAAGCCGCCAGATTTCATCGCCCTTGGTGCCCTTGCGGTAATGAGCGGTCAGCACATCGGCATCAATGGTCACATCGCCCCGGATGGCATGGGCATTGCCGCGGGCGATGACCCTCAGCTCCTCGGAATGCCATTCAATCCCGTTATCGGAATAGACCTGGATCTGCTGGTCGCCGGATTTACTCATCTCAAAACCCTGAGCGACAGCGGTTCCCGCCATGCCCAGTGATCCCAGCACCATCATCAGAAGAGCGGTCGGCTTCATCGACGTTTGGCTCCCTTGTCCTGGCCCTTGGGCGAAGCCCCCCTGAGTGACAGGTGAGCCTTTCCAGTGAAAATAATGTCGCGGCCTTTGCCTGCCAGCTCGAAACCGGCGGACTCAATCCGTCCCTGAGGCCCATGACCATTCACCGGGTCGATTCCTTTGGCGGAATTATGGTTCAGATTGACCGTGGTGGTGGCGGTATGCAACTCGTAGCCGGCATCGTGATACAGATTCACTCCACCCGACAATTCCAAGATCTTGGTGGACTGGTGGTAAAGACCCGAAGCAGCATCCACCACGATATTAGCCCCGGAGGTCGAGGTGAAATCCGCCTTGGGGGCCTGGAGAGTCAGCAAGTCGCGGTTTCCAGGCACCTGTACGGCCAGATCGGAGGTCACGGCAAAGGGTCGGTTGGATTCGTCCACCCCGAAATAGCGGGCATTGTGCATGGCCAGGGTCTCGACCTCCGTGGAAGGAAGCTTGGCAAAGCCGATCTGGAAGCGTTTATCCTCTAGAGCCAGCTTAGGCCATACCGCCACGAGTCCTAACAATACAGCCGCCAGACTGGGCAGCAGGATTTTCATGAGGCTGACGAAACGGGAATAGCTTGAGAAAGGGCCGGTCTGGGGTGGCCGCAATCGCCGTCTGAGCGGTGTCGCCTGATCCGAGTCCGCTCGCAAGGTCATGGCGTTACGCCACCCCCGCCCGCAGACAATCGTGAACGTGCAGGGCGCCAACGGGACGTCCGATCTCATCCACCACGAACAGGCTGGTGATGGACTTGGTGTTCATGATGCGCAATGCCTCGGCCGCCAGCATGTTGGGCGTCGCTGTCTTGGGGTTTTTGGTCATGGCGGCGGCAGCGGACAGAGTCAGCAGGTCCGACCGCATATTGCGGCGCAGATCACCATCGGTGATGATTCCCGCCAAGCATCCGTCCGCGCCGACCACTCCGGCACAGCCCAGGCTTTTGGCGGTCATGACCAGCAGCACTTCGGCCATGGGGGTTTCCGGCCCGACCACCGGGAGACCCTCGCCGCCATGCATCAGATCACCGACCTTGAGCAGACGTTGACCCAGCTTGCCGCCGGGATGGAAGACCTTGAAATCAGCGGCGGTGAAGCCCTTGCGTTCCAGCAGCGTTACCGCCAGGGCATCACCCAGGGCCAGCATCATGGTGGTCGAGGTGGTGGGGGCCAGACCCATGGGGCAGGCTTCGGGAATGGGCGGCAGCACCAGGGCGATATCGGCCGAAGTGGCAAGCGTACTGCCGTCTCGCGCCGTGATGCCGATCAGGGGAATTTCGAACCGCCGTGTATAGGCGACAATATCGCCCAGTTCGGGGGTCTCGCCGGAATTGGACAGCGCCACCACCGCATCATCAGCGGTCACCATGCCGAGATCGCCGTGGCTGGCCTCGGCGGGATGAATGTAGAAGGCCGGTCGGCCGGTGGAGGCCAGGGTGGCGGCGATCTTACGCCCCACATGACCGCTTTTACCCATGCCGGTGACGATAACGCGGCCCTTGGCCGCTTCTAATATGCGTATCGCCGCGCAAAAGGCGTCGCCCAAACCAGCGGCAAGAGCTGTCAGCGCTTCTGCCTCGGTGGCGAGCACCCGGCGGGCGATGGCGATATCATCGGAGGCAGACGTCATGGTGAATCCGAAAACTTCCTCCGCCACAACGGCGGAGCAGCCCTAACTATACGAATCTCGCTTTGGACGGAAAGGCAAAAGCGGGTCTATTGGTCCGCTTCATGCATAAAATTGTTCTTCCCCATCTTCCAAAACTGAACCCGATGGTTTAGTTTTGGGGGAGAGAGTGGAGCAATCATGTCAAAAAACCCATTAGCGCCGAAGCCCTCGGTAAAGCGTGAAGCCATTATTGATGCGGCTCAGAAGGCATTTCTTGACGTGGGTTATGCCGCCACCGCTATGGATAGCGTGGCGTTGGGAGCCGGTGTCTCCAAGGCCACCATCTACGCTCATTTCGAAAGCAAGGATCAACTGTTCGCCGCCGTGATGCGCCGCCGTTGCGATTCGTCTTTTGTCTTCACCCCTCCCGATGAGTCTGCCGATGCCCGCACGGCATTGACCTGTATCGCCCAGCGCCTGATGGCATTGCTGACCTCACCTGACGCCTTGGCGCTGTATCGGGTTGTGGTGGCGGAAGCCACCCGCGCCCCTGATCTGGCCCGCGCTTTCTACGAGACCGGGCCGGTGCGGGCCAAGGCCTCCATCGCCGCCACGGTGGAACGCCTGAAGGCCAGGGGCGATCTGAACAAGACTGTTGATGCCCTGACCTTCACCGATCAGCTGATCGGCATGCTGCGGGCGGAAACCTATAACCGCGCCTTGCTGGGCTTGCCCCAAGGACGCGGCATGGAGCAAACCATCACCGATGCGGTGGAGACACTGCTTCAGGCCTATGGGACGAAAGAGGAGGAAAAATAGATGGGTGGCGAACAAGGGGCATCCATATTGGGCGGCAGCCTGATCTACACGTTAATTTTTCTTGTCCCCGGCCTTATCGCCGCTGCGCTATTTCGGATGTTGGCCGAAGCGAAGCGCTTCAACACCTTTGATTTGCTGACGTTCTCATTGGTCCTGACACTGTTCGGGAATGTCACATCTCAAAGCCTCTTTGGCCAATCATTGCTTCCTGACATCAAGACGGGAGAAGATCGTGTTCTTCTATTCTCATATGCAAGTTTTACAGTTCTTGCATTAATTTTAGTAACAATATGCTGCTGCTTGGTATCTTTAGTATTAGTTTTTATTGGTAAATATAGCCACTTCTATACATTGATGCGAAAAATATATATGACAAATAAGACAGGACGAATTAATATTTGGCATGATGTTTTTGATACTTATCATGGTCGATGGATTAAGGTCACCTTCAAAGATGGTAGCAGCATAACCGGTTGGCCGAAATTCTATAGCGTGGAAGAGGATCGCTTTGAATTATTTCTTGTAGACGCGGCAATACTCTCGCCAATGACAAACCGGCCTGATGCCCACGACGAAGCATCTCAGCAATGGGCTGAATTAGACGTTGATGGCCCAGGAGTGTATATTGGGAACATGGAAGAGGTTCTCCACGTGACCGTACTTGGGGAGAAAGATGATGAGTAACAAAATAAAGGGATCCGGGATCTCAGGGGTGGGGGTGAAACCGTCTACCCCACGTCCAGCCAACGGCGGTTTAATTTACAAAGGCAGTGTTGGCCTTAAGCCCACAACGCCACGTCCACCGCCCGCCGCCGCCACGAAGCCCCCTCCCAAACCCTGACCTCCCCCCCTATTCCACCGGGGGGCGCTGCTTCAGGCGGAAGGGGTGCAGGGGATAGACGCCGAGGATACGAACCTCGTGGCTGAAGAAGTCCAGCTCCTCCAAGGCCTGACGCAAGGCACGATTGGAGGGATGACCCTCAACATCGGCATAGAACTGCGTGGCGGCGAATTCACCGCCCACCATATAGCTTTCCAGCCGAGTCATATTGATGCCGTTAGTGGCGAAGCCGCCCAGCGCCTTGTACAAGGCGGCAGCCACATTGCGCACCCGAAAGACGAATGTGGTGACGCAAGGCTGGTTGGGATTGGGCTCCACCGCTTCACGCGCCATCACCAAAAAGCGGGTGGTATTGTGATCCGCGTCCTCGATATTGGCTTTCAGCGAGATCAGGCCATAGGCCTCGGCCGCCAGTTCGGATGCGATGGCGGCGATGGTGATGTCATTCTTCCCAGCGATCTCGGCGGCTGAACCGGCGGTATCGGCTCCCACCACCACCTTCAGGCCCAATTCGCGAATTAGGTTGCGGCACTGGCCCAGGGCGTGGACATGGCTTTTGACCGTCTTGATGGAAGCCAGCGTGGCGCCCGGTACGGCCAACAGGTGATGACTGATCCGCTCGAAATGCTCACCGATGATGTGCAGCCCGGCATAGGGCATCAGGTGATGAACATCGGCCACTCGCCCCGCCACCGAATTGTCGATGGGGATCATGGCATAGCGGGCGCGGCCCTCGCGCACGGCGGCGAAGGTGTCTTCAAACGTGGCGCAGGGCAGCGGCTCCATGGCCGGATAGGCGTTGCGGCAGGCGAGATGGGAGTAGGCCCCCGGCTCACCTTGGAAAGCGATGGCGCGGCTGGGATCTGGGGTGTCGATCATGGTCACTGTGCCTCATGCCAGCGAGCCAATGAATTGCCTCGCCTATTGCCCTCAAACGCCGGGCGCTCACGCTTGGCTTCCGCGCTATAAAGCGCGGCGGGCCTTGCCCTTGCCTTCTCTTCCTTAAACTGAAGAGATCAGTTCAAGGACTCGGCGGTATTATATCCGGCGAGCAAAGCGCGAGCCCGCTCAAGATCGGCGGGAGTATCGACACCCAGCGGAACCGTGTCAACCAAGGCGGCGTCGATACGCATGCCGTTTTCCAAGGCCCGCAGCTGTTCTAATTTTTCGCGCTTCTCCAGCACGCCTTGGGGCAATTGGACGAACTTTTCCAATGCCTTGCGACGATAGGCGTAAAGCCCGATATGGTGGTAGTGGGGTCCCGCATTGGCGGGCACGGTGGCGCGGCTGAAATACAAAGCCCTTCCCACCCGCTCACCCGCCGCCATGGAGACCACCGCCTTGACCACGTTGGGGTTGGTCCGTTCCTCCTCCTCCGTGATCTCGGTCACCAGAGTGGAAATATCCACGCCCTTGGTCTTCAAGGGTTTGAACACGGCGCGGATCACCGCCGGATCAAGGGTAGGCAGGTCGCCCTGAACATTGACGATAGCGTTGAAGCCCTTGTCCGGGTCGATTTCCAACAAAGCCTGCCACACCCGATCCGAACCGGTGGGCAGATCGGGATCGGTCATGACGGCATTGCCGCCATGGGCATGAACCGCATCGAAAATCTCGCGCTCGGCGCAAGCCACCACCACGGGACCGATTGCCGCTTGTACGGCGCGACGCCACACATGAACGATCATGGGCTCGCCATGGATCAGCGCCAAGGGTTTGCCCGGTAGGCGGCTGGCATGCATGCGGGCGGGGATGATGACGACGGGATTGAGGGCCATGGCTGTTTCCGGTGCGATTTTCGATCTTAACCATATATTGCCAGTCGTCTTCTGTCGTGCAAACTTCGATGGAAACAAGGAGGAGGCGTAAATGTCCGAACTGGTTCAGTCCCATGTGGATGGCGGAGTGCAGGTTATCCGCCTCAATCGCCCTGATAAGAAGAACGCCTTGATCGGTGAAATGTATTCGGCCCTGGCCGAGGCTTTCGCCATGGGTGAGGCCGACCCGGAAGTGGGTGTCTTCTTGTTGATGGGCAGTTCCACCGATTTCACTGCTGGCAATGATCTTCCTGACTTTCTGACTTGGGACAAGCT
>JAYTWE010000110.1:0-11284 GCA_043744055.1 Magnetospirillum sp. | reverse complement strand
TATATTAGGAATGGGGTCCAGGGACTGAGTCCCTGGCGGGTGAAGGGCAGAGCCCTTCGGCTCTTTCGGGTTCCCACGTGAACTGAGTATACCGCCGCGTTAAAGCGGGCTGATTCCGATATTGTCGATCAGGCGGGTCTTGCCCAGCCGGGCAGCGACCAGAACGCGGGCTGGAGCGATCAGAGTCTCGACCGGAGCCAGAGTCTCCGCGTCACGGACCTCCATATAATCCACCGAGGCGAAACCCGCTTTCAGCAAACCGTCCACCGCCTTGGGGCAAAGCTCCGAGGCCCTGGCCCCCGCCCTCAACCCATCGGCCACACCGGTCAAGGCCCGGATCAGCCACGGCGCCACCAAGCGCTCCTCGGCGCTCATATAGGCGTTGCGCGACGACATGGCCAACCCATCGGCTTCACGCAAGGTCGGCACCCCCATGACGGCGACAGGGATATCCAGATCACGGACAAAGCGCCGGATCACCGCCAATTGCTGATAGTCTTTTTCGCCGAATGCCGCCATGTCGGGCAGAGTCTGCAACAAAAGCTTGGTCACCACGGTCGCGACACCAGAGAAGTGCCCCGGCCGCACCTCGCCGCAAAGCCCATCCGACACCCCCCCCACCGTGATGGCGGTGGTAAAGCCGTCGGGATACATCTCGGTCACTGTCGGGGCATATAAAAGATGGCAACCCGCCTGATACAGCAGCTCGGCATCCTGAGCTTCCTGCCGGGGATAGCGGGAGAAATCCTCGTTGGGGCCAAACTGCGTCGGGTTGACGAAGATCGAGACCACCACGCGATCCGCGTGCTCCAAGGCACTGCTCACCAAGGACAGATGCCCCTGATGCAGCGCCCCCATGGTGGGAACCAAGGCGACGCGAAGCCCCTGATCCCGCCAGTACTTCACACGGATACGCAACTCCGCCACCGAGCGGATAATATCAAGACCAGCTGTCATTTTTTGGGCATACCAAAACAGTGTTCAGGACCGGGGAAGCTGCGGGCCTTCACCTCGGCAGCATAGGATTCCACCGCCGCCGAAATCATGGGCCGCAAATCCACATAGCGTTTGACGAATTTCGGGGTGAAGTCGTCAAACAGCCCCAGCACATCGTCAGTCACCAAGACTTGGCCGTCACAAGCGGGCGAAGCGCCGATTCCGATGGTGGGAATGGAAATTTCCGCCGACAGGGCGCGGGCCACCGGCTCCACCGTGCCCTCCACCACCACGGAAAAAGCTCCCGCCTCGTCCACAGCGCGGGCATCGGCGCGAATGGCCTCCGCTTCGGCCTCTAAGCGACCTTGGGCGCGGAACCCCCCGGCGGCGTGAACCGCTTGGGGCTTCAAACCTATATGGGCCATGACCGGAATGCCCCGATCCACCAAAAAGCGGATGGTCTCAGCCATTTCGCGTCCACCCTCCAGCTTGACGGCGGCGCAGCCGGTCTCGCACATAACGCGAGCGCAGTTGCGGAAGGCCTGTTCCTGGCTTTCCTGATAGCTGCCGAACGGCATGTCCACCACCACGCAGGACTGCGATGACGCCTTCACCACGGCACGCCCATGATTAATCATCATGTCCAAGGTGACCCCCAACGTGGTCTCCATACCGTAAACCACCATCCCCAACGAATCACCCACCAGCAAAATATCGCAATGGGGGTCCAGCAACCGGGCGATGGGAGCGGTATAAGCGGTCAGCACCACCAGGGGCTCACCGCCCTTACGGGCGCGGATGTCGCGGGTCGTGACCCGCTTGATCTTAACTTCGACACTCACGGAGAGGCTCCTTATCGTAATACCGCTCGGGCTATAGAGCATGTTCAATCGAATTGAAACTCGCTCTAGACGCCTTCAGCCAGTTCCTTAAGCGCCTGACGATCATTCAGCACGCAATGGCCCGAGGCTGGCAAGCCGATGTAATTATCACGCTTGAGCTGGGTGAAGGTCCGGCTGACCGTCTCGACCGTCAAGCCAAGATAATCGGCGATATCGGCCCGGCTCATGGGGAGGGCCACGGGACTGGCGGGCTGACCCGCTTTCTCCGAGCGCAAAGATAGCTGAATCAGGAAGGTGGCGACTTTTTCCTTGGCGGTCTTACGCCCCAGCAACAGCATCTGTTCCTGCGCGGCAACCAGATCCTTAACCGCCATGGAAAACATCCGGCGCTCCAGCCGAGGAATCTCCTCCATCAGCGAATCCAGCTTGCGATGGGTGAACCGGCACAGCTGGGTCGGCGTGATGGTCTCGGCGGTGTAGCAATAACCGTCATGGGTTCCCAGGCCGAAAATATCGCCGGAAAACAAAAATCCGATGATCTGACGCCGCCCATCCGACAAAAGCTTATAAAGCTTCACCGTCCCATTGGAGATGGAATAGACGTGATCAACGGCGTCACCTTCCCGAAAGATCGTAGACGACGCGGGTAAGGTGGCATGACACCGCACGGTCGCCAGACGCTTGACCTCGTCATGAGTCAGATCGGCACAGAACGCAATCTCGCGCACGATATCGCAATTGCGGCATTGGGGGGACTTCAGGTCCGCCACGTGCTCGATCTTGTGTCCTTCAAAGTCCAGTGGGGGCATATGCAGACTACCCATCGCGGTTCACGGCTTGTCGTCGTCGTCGAACAAAATGCGATAAGCCGCACCGTCAAGGTCATCGAACTGACCCGACTTCATGGCCCACAGAAACCCCATCAGCCCCAAAAAACCCAACCCCAGGGCGACGGGGATCAGCATCAACAGATTATCCAATAGCCACTCCGGCTTAGCCTTTTCGGCGGGATAGACGTAGTGCGTTCCCAATTACTACCAGTGACGAGGTAGACATAGCAATCGCGGCGATGAGGGGCGTCACCAATCCGGCAACGGCAAGCGGCACGGTGAACAGGTTATAGCCCAAGGCCAGCACAAAATTCTGCTTCACCAGAGTGCGCGATTTCCGCGCAACCACCAGCGTCTCGACCACCGGAGCAAGGTACGCGCCTTGGAACACCACATCGGCGGTGATCTGGCTGACATCCACCGCCGAGGATGGCGACATGGAGACATGAGCCGCCGCCAAAGCGGGGGCATCATTCAAACCATCGCCGATCATCAGCACCTTGCGGCCCTGGGCTGCCAATTCGGCAAGCCGGTCGCATTTCTCGGCGGGAGAACAAGAGGCCCGCCAGTCGGCAATGCCCAATTGCCCGGCCACCTGAGCCGCAGTCGAGGGGCGATCTCCCGACAGTAACTCCACCGACAGGCCCATGCGCTGCAATTCCGCCACCACCATCGCGGCATCGGGTCGGGGAGCATCGCTGAAGGCAAAGCGGATGGCGGGCTTTCCCGGACGAGCGAACCAAAGTTCCGGCCCCAGGGCGCCCTGATCGTCCTCGATCCCGATAAAGGCCCGACTGCCAAGCCGGAGCCCCGCGGCAACACTCTCAAGCCCTCGCCCCGGCACCTCGGTCACTCCGTCCGCCAGACGGGCAGCGGGAGCCGCCCCAGCCAAAGCACGGGCCAAAGGATGTTTGGATGCCAGGGCCAGCGATGCGGCCTCGGCCAAATCCTGCGCCGACCATCCCCCATCCTGGGACAGTTGCGCCTTGCCCAGCGTCAAAGTCCCGGTCTTGTCGAACACCACGTGATCGGCATCGGCAAAACGTTCCAGGGCGGTCGCCGACTTCACCAAAATCCCCTGCCGAAGCAACCGGCCCGATGCAATCACCTGGACCACCGGCACCGCCAGCGCCAAGGCACAAGGGCAGGTGATGATAAGCACCGCCACCGAATAGAGCAGCGCCAACTGCCAAGGAGCGCCGCCAAACACAGTCCAACCAGTGAAAGTCAGCAGTGCCGCCAGATGGACCACCGGGGCGTACCAGCGCGACACACGATCCGCCAGGGCCACATAACGGGCACGGCCTTGCTCGGCCACCTCCATCATGCGCACGATCTCGGCCAGCAAGGTCCGCTCCCCCACGGCGCTGACCACCAGGCGCAACGGCGCCGACAGATTGATGGTCCCGGCGAAAACCTGATGTCCAGGTTCCACCTGAACCGGCACGCTTTCCCCCGTCAGCAGACTGGTATCCACATCCGAGCAGCCATGGCTGATATGACCGTCCACCCCGATGCGCTCGCCCGCCGCCACCAACACCCGCGCCCCCGCCGCCACTTTATTGGGCGGAATCAGGCGTTGCGTCCCATCCTCTTCCATCACGGTAACTGCGGTGGCATCCAAGGCCAGCAGATGCTCCACCGTGGTCCTGGCCCGGCCGCGCGCCCGCGAATCCAGATAACGACCGATCAGCAGGAAGAACAGCAAAGTGATGGCGGAATCGAAATAGGCGTATTCGCCGCTATGAAGGGTTTCCCACAGGCTCATCAAGCTGGCCAGAGTCACGCCGATGGTGATGGGAACATCCATATTGGTGCGCCCGGCTCGTAAGGCGGAGACGGCCGAGCGAGCGAAAGGCCGGATGCACCACGCCACCGCTGGCAGCGCCACCAAGGCGGAAACCCAATGCATCAAGTCACGGGTCGCTGGCCCCATATAGGAAAAATGCCCGGCCCAGACCGAAACCGACAGCAGCATGACATTGCCCGCCGCGAATCCCGCGATGGCCATGGCGCGCAGCAATTCCTTTTCCTGGCGATGCGTCTCGTCTCCCAGGCGTTCCGGGTCATAAGGGACCAGCCGATAGCCCACCGCCAAGACCGGAGCCAGAATCTGCCCCGGATCAGCCTCGGTCCCGCGCCAGCGCACCACCAGCCGCCGCGTGGTCATGTTGACCCGAGCCCAGGTAACCCCAGGCTGCTTGTTCAGCAAAGCCTCGATCAGCCAGATACAGGCCCCGCACTGCAAGCCTTCGATCATCAGGTGAAGGCTGGCTTCGTCATTCTCGTCGGTATGCACGTGGGCGCTGAAATCATGGACCTGACTCGCCTCGGAGTCAGGTCGCAACGACCGTGCGGCAGGATCGACATTCCGCCGCGCGTAATACTGCTCCAGGCCCAGATCCTGAACCAGGGCATAAGCCCCCTCGCAGCCATGGCAGCAAAAACCACCATCCAAACCCTCGGGGATCGCTCCGCCGCAATGAAGGCAAAACACTGTCACGGAACGAGGATGCGACGAGACATTCCGTGAGATACGTCCTTGCCCTTGGCGACAACATTCATGTCCCAGACACCGGACAGAGGAAGCTCCTGCACGGTGGCATAGGCGCCCGGAGAAACACGGGCCAGAACCACGTCACGGTCATATCCCTTGGCGGTCGGGCGAATCATCTGTGCTTTAACCGCCAGGTCCTCCACCGCATGGCCGTCACGGTCACGGTAGGTCACCGTCACATGGATACCGTGATTGGCGGTTGGCTCCACCTTGGATTCCACGGTCCAGCCCATCTCGTCCTGTTTGTGGGCAGCCTCGATAGACTTGTTATAGGTCAGCCCCTTCTCATAGGCTCCCTCGGTCGCCAAGCCGGAAAACGTGGATGTGGCGAAATAGGCCATGGTGAAATTCACCAGCAACACCACCATGAATCCCGCGACGAAGATGTAGGGATACCACCAACCGGGTCTACGTTCGGCAGTCATGTGACCTCACTTTTCAGGCGCGGCGAACAAGGATTCGGCACGGGTTACAGTGCCTTCCTTGGCCTCGCGCAGGGTAAAGACCAGAGGCGTCCGATTGCCCACCAACTTGTCCATGGGGGCGTTGACGAACACATTGAAAGCTCCGATGGCGTCGGGAGCGATGGAGAGCGAAGCCTTGGCTCCCTTGGACTCGCCGCCGATAACTTGGAGGCTGGCTCCTTCGATGCCGACCACTTCGATCTCATAGGTCCGATCCTCGCGGATCATGTTGGAAATCTTCAGCACATAGCCGTTGCGAATGCCACCATCGGACATCCTCACATAAAGCGGGGACCGCTCATGGATGACCTTGATCTCGGTGGTGGCGCGCGACGCCAGCGACCCCACCATCAGCCCCCCCACCAAAGAGATGATGATGGTGTAGATGATGGTGCGCAAACGGATCAGGCGGATTTTGCCCTTCTCGCCCTTGGCGTGGGCGGCCACGTTGGAAATGGAATCCCAAACGATCAGGTCACGGGGTAATTTGTACTTGTCCATCATGGTGTTGCAGGCGTCGATGCACAAAGCGCAACCGATGCACCCCATCTGAATGCCTTCGCGGATATCGACCCCGGTGGGGCAAGCCGTCACACACATCTTGCAGTCGATGCAGTGGCCGCGATCCTCGAAGCCTTCGCTTTTACGCGCAGGCTTCCTGGGTTCACCCCGCCAATCCTGATAGGTGACGATCAGGGAATGCTCGTCGAACATGGCCGACTGGAAGCGCGAATAGGGGCACATATACAAGCAGACCTGTTCACGCGCATAGCCCGCCAACAAGAAGCAACAGCCACCCACCACCGAAATGGCGCCATAGACGGTGCTGTCCTCGTTGCCGGTGAAGATGCTGACCAACATGGTCGGCGCATCTCCGAAATACAGGGTGAACCCGACGCCGCAAGACAGTGAGATCACCAGCCAGACCAGATTGATGATCGCCTTCTTCGCCAGTTTGTCGCCGGTCCAGGGGGCGCGATCCAGGGCCATCCGCTTGGTCCGATCACCCACCACCAGACGCTCCACATACATGAAGAGATCGGTGTAAACCGTTTGGAAGCAGAAGAAGCCGCACCAGACCCGCCCGGCCAGCGAGCTCATGAAAAACAGAGCAATGGCGGCGATAAACAGCAGCCCGGTGATGTAGTAGACCTCCTGCGGCCAGATCTCCAAAAAGAAGAAATAGCCGCGACGCCCGACCATATCGGCCAGAATGGCTTGATCCGGCGCCCCCGGCCCCCGATCCCAGCGCAAAAACGGTCCGATATGATAGACCGCCAGCAAAAGCACCATGGCCGCCCATTTCCAGGTGCGGAACATCCCCTTCACGGTGCGGGGATGGATCATCACGGTCTCGGCATAAAGCGAAGTGCCGCCGTCGCCACTGGAAGTCTTCAACGTCGGGTCAATCTTGGGACTGGACATGCCTGGGGTGCTCTACTGGAATTCCGAAGACACGCAGTCTAGCGACCATCGCGCCGATCCGGGTGTTCAAACTGACATGACGGAGTTTCCGCCTACGCGAAGTTGCCCCGCCAAGGCATGATTGATAAGTGAAAGTTCATTAATTTTGAATGGTTCTTTTTTCAGCCCTGGCATGCCAGGCCCTGAAAGCCGTCGAGGTGCGCCCCTCGTTAAAGGAACGCACCTCTCCGGTCCCCCCTTAAGATCTTACTTACCGCCGCCCAGATTGTGGACGTAAACGGCAAGCATCTTAATGGTGCTCGCGTCCAGGCGCTCGCTCCAAGCCGGCATGGAGCCGTGCTTCGGATTGTTCACCTGAGCCATGATGCCTTCCTTGGTGCCCTTGTACAGCCAGATCTGGTTGTTCAAAGCCGGAGCACCCAAAGCAGCAACACCGCTGCCGTCTTCCGCGTGGCAAACCGCGCAGTTTTCGGCATAGACGGTCTCGCCGGCAGAGCCCTTGGCCGGAGCCTTGGACGCCACGGACAGCACATAATCGGCCACCGCCGAAATCTGCTCGGCCTTCAGCAGGCCATCGGCACCGAACTTGGGCATCTCGCTGGCGCGGCTGTCCTTGTTGGTGTTGCGAACGCCGTACTTAATGGTCTGCTCGATATCGGCCAGCGTGCCGCCCCACAGCCATTCGTCATCGGCCAGGGTCGGATAAACACCGGCGACGCCGACACCGCCCGAACCGTGGCAAGGAGCGCAGTTCTCATTGAACGCGATCTTGCCACCAGCCATGGCATAGCGGAGCAGGTCCTTGTCCTTTTCGATGACGCCCATGTCGGCGGCATCAATCTTGGACAACCAAGGCTTCCTGGCCAGCTTCTGCGCTTCCAGTTCACTGGCCAGTTCGCCACGCGACGAATAGCCCAGCGAGCCCTTCAGGTAACCGTTCGCAGTCGGCCATGACGGATACAAGAACCAGTATCCAACAGCCCATACGACGGTGGCCCAAAAGACATAGACCCACCATTTCGGCAGGGGAGTATTCAACTCCCGGATGCCATCCCACTCATGTCCGGTGGTGTTTTGACCGGACACCGGGTCCTTTTCAACGGTCGCCATAGTTAGCGCTCCTCATTGTCGTCTTTCAAAGGGATGTTTCCATACTCTTCCAGCCGTTCCTTGTTCTTCGGCCGATAGGCATAAAAGACAATCCCAGTGAAGACCATGATCACCCACAGTACCCAGAAAGGACGGAGTACGTTGTCGACGAATGCGACGATCAAACTCCATACTCCTTACCGGCGGATGGCCTTATCATCGACGGTCTTGAAATCGACCATCGTTCCGAGCACCTGCAGATACGCCACCAGGGCATCCATCTCGGTGACTGCCTTAGGATCGGCATTCAACAGATTGATGCTGGCTTTACCAATGCTGGCCTTGGGATAGCTGGTACCGACGGCCGGGCTGGATGCCGGGTCAGCGAAGACCTGCTCTTCAAGATCCTTCTTGGCACCGGCGATCTGAGCGTCCGTGTAGGGCACACCGACCATACGGTTCACCTTCAGGTGAGATCCGATATCGGCATAGTCCAACTTGCGGGCCAGATGCTTGTAGCCCGGCATGATGGAACCGGGAACTACGTCACGCGGGTTGATAAGGTGACGAACCTGCCAATCGTCGGTGTACTTGCCACCAACGCGCGCCAGATCCGGCCCAGTCCGCTTGGACCCCCACTGGAAGGGGTGATCGTACTTGGACTCGGCCGCGAGGCTGTAGTGACCATAGCGTTCGACTTCGTCCTTGAAGGGACGGATCATCTGGCTATGGCAGTTGTAGCAGCCTTCGCGGATGTAGATGTTGCGGCCCGCCAGCTCCAGGGGAGTGTAGGGACGAACGCCGTCCACCTTCTCAATCGTCGATTCGATCGAGAACAGCGGAATGACTTCAACCAGACCACCGACGACGATCGTGAGAAGGATGCCGACGGCCAGGAAGAAGATATTGGTTTCGAGTTTAGCGTGATGCTTGAACATGGCTCGGGTCTCCTCAGCGTGCGCCGCTAGCGGCGGGCGAGAGTGCCTCGTCAGCAACGTCGCCCTTAACGGTCTTGTAGACGTTGTAGACCATTACCAGCGAACCAACCACGAAGAGCAGGCCGCCGAGAGCACGGATGACGTAGTACGGATGCATCGCTTCCACGGTTTCGATGAACGAGTACTGGAGGAAGCCCAGGTTATCGTATGCACGCCACATCAGGCCTTGCATGATGCCCGAGATCCACATCGCGGTGATGTAGAGCACGATGCCGATGGTGGCGACCCAGAAGTGAACGCCAACCAGCTTCAGCGAGTACATTTCCTTGCGGCCCCAAAGCTTCGGGATCAAGTGGTACAAAGCGCCGAAGGAGACGAAGGCGACCCAGCCCAAAGCACCGGAATGCACGTGGCCGATACCCCAGTCGGTGTAATGCGACAAGGAGTTCACCGCCTTGATCGACATCATCGGACCTTCGAAGGTCGACATGCCGTAGAACGCGATGGAGGACACCAGGAAACGCATGACCGGATCGGTCCGCAGCTTGTCCCAAGCACCCGACAAGGTCATCAGACCGTTGATCATGCCGCCCCAAGAGGGCATCCACAGCATGATCGAGAAGGTCATGCCCAAAGTCTGCGCCCAATCCGGCAAAGCGGTGTAGTGCAGATGATGAGGACCGGCCCAGATGTACAAGAAAATCAGCGCCCAGAAATGGACGATGGACAGACGGTAGGAATAGACCGGACGCTCGGCCCGCTTCGGCACGAAGTAGTACATGATGCCGAGGAAGCCAGCGGTCAGGAAGAAGCCCACTGCATTATGGCCATACCACCACTGGGTCATGGCATTCTGCACACCGCCGAAAATGTTGTAGCTCTTAGTGAGCGACACCGGAATGGCGATGTTGTTGCCCAGGTGCAGCATCGCGATGGTCAAGATCATCGCGAAGAAGAACCAGTTGGCCACATAGATATGGGGCTCCTTGCGCTTCATGATCGTACCCGCGAAGGCGATCAGGTAAGCGACCCAGACGACCGTCAGGAAGAGGTCAAGGATCCATTCCGGCTCGGCGTATTCCTGGCCCTGGGAGAAACCCAGAACATAGGATAGCGCCGCCAGAACGATGAAGGTCTGGAAGCCGTAGAAAATAAAGCCGCCCAGACCGTTGCCGCCGAACAGGCTGGCGCGGCTGGTCCGCTGCACGATGTACAGCGAAGTGGCGAGAAGAACGTTACCGCCGAACGCGAAGATCACGGCAGAGGTGTGTACCGGACGCAAGCGCCCGAACGACGTCCACTCAAGATCAAGATTCAGAACGGGAAAGGCCAACTGCCAAGCGATGAAATCGCCCGCCAGGAAGCCCACGACGCCCCAGAACACAGACGCGATCGCAAATTTCTTGATCACATCTTCGCAATAGGGCGTGGCTTCAGTATTGATGCTCATGCCGAACTCCTGTTTCGACCGGAAAAGGGTCAACTTGAAGCGTCCAGCCGGATCCATGGCGACACCATGCCCCCGGAGCCGATGATCGGCCGGACGGATATTTGCTCCAAGCGTGCGCACTATGCAGACTGCAAGGCACCGCGCCATTGATATACATCAAAGACAAAAAAAATTCAGGTGTTGGGCGGGTTTTATCAAATCCGCATTTTCCCCGTGTCTCCGCCCTTGGCGGCGCCGTCGCGTAGCCTTACAATACGGTTATGACTCAGCAAATCCCAGACTCCGCCGCCACCCGCCCCGCCCTCCGCCTTGCCAAGGGCCGCTCCAAGCGGCTTCGCGCCGGCCATCCTTGGGTCTTTTCCAACGAGATCGAGATGACGCCGGAGGCCAAGGCTCTGCCGCCCGGCTCCCTGGTCACTTTAGTGGATGCCGGAGATGAGAAGCTTGCCGTTGCCAGCTTCAACCCCCACTCCCTGATTGCCGCCCGCGTCCTGTCGCGTTGCGCCGCCGATACGGTGGACGTGGACTTTCTGGCCGCCCGGCTGCAAACGGCGTTGTCCCTTCGCGATACCTTATTCGACGCCCCCTTCTATCGCCTGATCCATTCCGAGGCCGACGGACTGCCCGGCCTGATCGTCGACCGCTATGGCGACGTCTTGGCGATCCAGACCAATACCGCGGGCATGGAACGCCTTCTCCCCGATCTGGCCGCCGCCTTTGATCGGGTTTTAGCCCCCAAGGCCGTGGTGCTCA
>JAYTWE010000109.1:0-4005 GCA_043744055.1 Magnetospirillum sp. | reverse complement strand
GGTCCCACGGGTTGGGCATCGCCTGCTTGAGACCCAGGCTGACGCGACGCTTCGAGGAATCGACATCGAGCACGACGACATCGACCTCCTGCGAGGTGGAGACGATCTTGCCGGGATGGACGTTCTTCTTGGTCCAAGACATTTCGGAGACGTGAACCAGACCTTCGACACCGGGCTCCAGCTCCACGAAGGCGCCGTAATCGGTGATGTTGGTGACGCGGCCGGTGAACTTGGCGTTGACCGGATACTTGGCTTCCACGCCCTCCCACGGATCGGCATCCAGCTGCTTGATCCCCAGGCTGATGCGCTGGGTCTCGGAGTTGAAGCGGATGACCTGAACCTTGACGGTCTGGCCGATATGCAGAGCCTCGGACGGGTGGTTGATGCGCTTCCAAGCGATGTCGGTGACATGCAGCAAGCCATCGACGCCGCCGAGATCAACGAACGCACCGTAATCGGTGATGTTCTTGACCACGCCTTCGAGGATCTGACCTTCCTTGAGGTTTTCGATCAGCTCGGAACGCTGCTCGGCGCGGGTCTCTTCCAGCACGGCGCGGCGGGAAACCACGATATTGCCGCGCGAACGATCCATCTTGAGGATCTGGAACGGCTGGGGGGTGCCCAGCAGCGGAGTGATGTCGCGCACCGGGCGGATGTCGACCTGGCTGCCCGGCAGGAAGGCCACGGCGCCCGACAGGTCGACGGTGAAGCCGCCCTTGACGCGACCGAAGATCACGCCGTTGACGCGCTGCTGCGCCTCGAACGACTTCTCCAGCAGGGTCCAGGCTTCCTCGCGCTTGGCCTTTTCGCGCGAAAGCACGACTTCGCCATTGCGATCTTCATAACGCTCGACGAAGACGTCGACATTGTCGCCCGCCTTGATGTCGGCGTTGCGACCAGCGGTCGCGAATTCCTTCAGGGGAACGCGGCCCTCGGACTTCAGACCCACGTCGATCACGGCGAAGTCGCCGTCGATTTCGACGATCAGGCCCGTAATCACGGAGCCTTCGAACGAGCCACCGACACCCAGGGTTTCATCCAGCAGGGAGGCGAAATCTTCGTTCATGGCAGTTGCGGAATTGGTCATTAGAGAGAGTTCCTTTCGATCGTATCTTGCTGGCCAGCCGGTTGTATCCGGCGGTCTTGTCCAAAAAACAAACCACCGCCCGGAACAAGCCCAGGCGGCGATCATTAAAAATTGTCCCTCAAGCGCCGGGCGGGATGCTCCGCATCCCTTGGCTTACGCCACATGAGTGGCGGCGGCCTTCGGCCTTGCCTCCGAACGGATAAATCCGCACGTCGGTTTTTATTTCCTCTTGGACCGGATCAGATCAAGCGCGACGGCAAAAGCCTGATCGGCATCAAGATCGGAAGTGTCCAGCACAACAGCACCCTCAGCCGGGATCAGGGGAGCGACGGACCGGTTACGATCACGCTCGTCGCGTTCCTTCATATCAGCGAAGACGGTGCCGTATATAGCCTCTAACCCCTTATCTCGCAACTCTTTCAGGCGGCGATCCGCCCTTTTCTCCAGGGATGCCGTCACGAAGATCTTCACCTCGGCATCCGGGCAAACCACGGTCCCGATGTCGCGCCCATCCAAAATCGCGCCTTTCCCGGCAGGCGGATGGCTGGCGAAGCGGCGCTGAAACTCCAGCAACGCAGCACGGACACCGGGGATGACAGCGACCTTGGACGCCGCCTGGGCGGCAGTATCGTCACGCAGGTCACCGGCCTGGAGATCAGCGGGGGAAAGCTCATTGGCCGCCTTTTCAGCCGAAGCCACATCGGCGGGATCAAGCCCAGTCCGCACCAGCTTCATCCCCACCCCCCGATAAATCAGGCCGGTGTCCAGATAGTCAAAGCCCAGTTCAGCGGCCAACCGCCGCGCCAGGGTTCCCTTCCCGGCCGCAGCCGGGCCGTCGATGGCGATGATGAGGGTCATGATGTAACTTTCGAAATCTTACCGCCCAGCCCGTTCATCAGCCCCACGAAGCCGGGGAAGCTGGTGTCGATGGCGTCGGCATCATCCACCGTGATCGGCCGGGCCGAGGCCATGCCCATGACCAGGAAGGACATGGCGATACGATGGTCGAAATGGGTGGCGATCGTGGCGTCACCTGCGGGAATACGCCCGGTGCCGTGGACGATCAGGGTGTCTTGGGTTTCCTCCACCGCGACGCCGCACGCGGCCAGTCCGCGCGCCATGGCGGCGAGGCGGTCGCTTTCCTTGACCCGCAGCTCTCCCAGGCCCCGCATGATGGTGGTGCCCTCGGCGAAGGCTGCCGCCACCGCCAGAATGGGGTATTCGTCGATCATGGACGGAGCCCGTTCGGCGGGAACATCAATTCCCTTCAGCCGGGACGCGCGAACCACCAGATCCGCCACCGGCTCGCCCGCCTGATCGCGAACCGCGTCAAACTGGATCTGAGCCCCCATCTCCCGCAGAGTCTGGTACAGGCCAGCCCGCAGCGGATTGATCCCCACACCGGGAAGGCGAATCTCGGAGCCCTCCACCAGCAGCGCCGCCACCGTCGGGAAAGCGGCCGAGGATGGATCGGCGGGAACCACAACCGCACGCCCCGTCAGTTCAGGAAAGCCGGTAACCGTGATGGCGAAGCCGCCGCCCTCGGCGGGCTCCACCCTCACGCTGGCTCCGAAATTGCGCAGCATCAGTTCGGTATGATCGCGAGTGGCCTCGCGCTCGATCACCGTGGTCTCGCCGGGGGTATTGAGCCCCGCCAGCAAGATCGCCGACTTCACCTGAGCCGAGGCCACCGGAAGCTCGTAGGTGATGGGAGTGGGACGCTCGGTCCCCACCACGGCCATGGGCAGACGCCCGCCGTCACGGCCGATGAACCGCGCCCCCATGCGGCCAAGCGGATCGGAGACCCGGCGCATGGGACGCGAGCGCAAACTGGCATCGCCGGTAAAAAAACAAGTGAACGGGTGAGAGGCGACCAGCCCCATCAACAGCCGCGCCCCGGTCCCGGAATTCCCCATATCCAGCACATCGGCGGGCTCGGTCAGCCCACCGACGCCACGGCCGAACAGCCGCCATGACCCGTCTTCCAGCCGTTCGACCTCGGCGCCCAACGCCCGCATGCAGGCGGCGGTCCGCAAGACGTCGTCGCCTTCCAGCAGGCCGGTGATGGTGCTTTCTCCCACCGCCAGGGCTCCGAACATCAAAGCCCGGTGAGAGATGGATTTATCACCCGGAACTCGCGCCGAACCGGTAAGCTGGGGGGCACGAATGGAAATCAGGGGGTTCGCCATGACCTCTCCAAAAATACTTTACCGACCATGGTCAGCTATGGTCGAACCTCTACCACAGGCGGCTTCCGCGTCATAGAGCGGCGTTCCATCTGGCACCGTGACTGATTTTTTCGTTTTGACACGGGGTGGGGAACATGGCAAATGCCCCTTAGACACGGGCTCGTCCCGACTTTTATTACAGGAGGACCGAAGGTGGCCAAGCCGGAATGGGGACAGAAGCGCACCTGCCAGAGCTGCGGATGCCGATTCTATGACCTGACGCGCACTCCCATCATCTGCCCGAAGTGCAGCGCCAATGTCGAGCCCGAGGTGACCTTCAAGGTCCGTCGTGGCAGCGCAGCGGCAGCAGCGGCGGAAGCCAAGGCCGCCGCAGCGGCAGCCGCAGGCCCCGCCATTGCCAATATCGAGGTTGATGATCTGGTCGCGGTCGACGACGAGGATGCACTTCCCGCCGATGATGACAGCGCAGAGGACGATGAAAGCGGCCTGATCGAGGATGCCTCCGATCTGGGTGAAGATGACGATGACATGGCTGAAGTCATGGAACACATGGACGAAGTGATCGGAGACGAGGCCTAACTCGCATCTTTGACGGGGAGGTGAATTTTTTCGCTTGCAAGCCTCCTCTTATATCCATATGTTCCGCCTCCACCGACGGGGTCCCAAGCCCGGCGGTATGAAGAATTCGGGGCCATAGCTCAGTTGGGAGAGCGCTTGAATGGCATTCAA
>JAYTWE010000108.1:0-3212 GCA_043744055.1 Magnetospirillum sp. | reverse complement strand
GACTTTGACGACAAAGTCTATATCGTCCCAGGCTCCATCGCACAATTGAACCACACTCACCCATTCCTTGCGCTCGACCTTGCAGGCATAGGCCGTTGACGTCAGCCATTCTCCGGGCTTGCCGATCACTGCTGCTTTGACATCGGCGGCTTTGAGGTTGCGCTGAAACCGTTTGGCCAGGCGTAGTTCTTCGGGGGAGTCGAACGGGGGGGTGGAATGTCCAACGATGACGAGGTTGGTGGGAACGACCGGCGGCTTGCCCGCCAGGGCGTAGAAGGCGGGAGAGTATCCCATGATGACCACAGCCCCCGGCTGGGCCTCTAAGCTCGCGATCAGTTCGCGGCGGGAGCCCAGGTAGTTATTTTCGTCGTTTCTTCTGGGGATCCAGCGAACCCCCTCATAGCCGCGCAGTCCCGACGTGTTGGGCGGCATGATGCTGCCCGCCTCTAAAAACGCATCGTCGTAAGCCAGCCGTGGGCGATTGACGATACGATGATATTCGCGCGCATCAATCAGGACATAGGACGCTAACACCACCCCCAATAACAGGCGTGCCCGCTGCCCCCCCATTTCCATGCCGATGCAATGTAAAAGAGAGGCATGGCCGGTGGCGATGATGAGTATGACTAAGGTAACGTGGGAGGATTGAGGCTGGGCAATATGGCTGACGTGGAACGCCGTGATGATAAGGAAAGCCAACCCGAGTCCTGCGGGCATAAGGATTTTGGCGCGTCCGGCCCGGTCGGCCAGCATTCTGGGGGAGATGAGGCAGCCCGCCAGGCTGGCGATCAATACGGCCAGTGATAGCGTGAAGGACGAGAAGCGGGCGTATTCCGCCATTTTGGTCAGGGACGGAAGAATGGTCTGGGAAACCCGCGCGGCACCAACGGAAAACGGAAGCTTGATGGCGTAATAGAACAGGTCGGCGGCGAAGCCAGGATGAATAATTTCCACCAGCCCGACCATCAGGGCGACACTGATAAAGCCGATCAGAGCTCCGACGGCAGCCAGACTGATATTTCGCATGGAAAAGGCAAGAAGCGGCATGGCCAA
The DNA here is from genome assembly GCA_043744055.1 of Magnetospirillum sp. Classification (GTDB taxonomy): domain Bacteria; phylum Pseudomonadota; class Alphaproteobacteria; order Rhodospirillales; family Magnetospirillaceae; genus Phaeospirillum. Next base: position 2,159 of record JAYTWE010000108.1, on the reverse strand, counting down.
GGCTAGCGGATATATGGCGGTCGGATTGGATTTGCTGAGAAGTGCCGCCATCATCAGCCAGACGCCAGCCAAGTGGGCGAGGATGACGTGCCGGGCCGAATTACTTCTGACGCAGGTTAATTGCAGCGATAGGGCGGCAAGAAGATAGGTAAAGCCGTCCTTATCGGGATGGGCGAAGCCGACAGGGGTATAGTAAGTGTGGGCCAAGCCAGCCGCATAAGCCAGGGAGATCCAGCGGTTCAGGCCCAATTGCCGCATCAAGATGAAGGCTAGAACGGTGAATGCGGCATTGAAGAGGGACGCATGGATGACAAAAGTGTTCCACGACACCCCAAAAATTCGAAACAACCCTCCCAGGACGACGGACCCAAAGACAGAGTTACTGGTGAAGAAGTCCACGTAGGGAATTTGGCCGTTTAAAACCATCCAGCCGCCATAAAATATCAGATCATCATCAATATAGGCTCCTTGCATTCCGATGCTGTGGCAGAGCAGAAATGCGAAGATCGACATCGCGGAAGCTAGGGCGAAGTCAAGCCAGCTTTGACGGTTTTGATTTAAAGCAATGGTTCGCACGAGCAGGATGCCGGATGCAGTTGATGATGCCCGGAAGCATATCAGAAAGTTTGATGATCTTCATAAGCGAAGAGCTTTTGTGATGGCTGGAATCCACTTTCTTTGGGCTTTGAATGCCCATCACCCGCCTCACTTTTTCATATAACAAAAAAATATAGAAGACATAGCAAATATAGTTTTCCAATGATGGCTGGAATAGCTCATGGTTGCGTATAGCGCATATCAGCCAGGAGCATTTCGCCGTGCAGAAGATTAAGTGGGACGACCCCTTCCTCATCGAAAACCAGCTTTCCGAAGACGAAAAGATGGTTCGTGACGCCGCCCATGCTTACTGCCAGGAAAAGCTTCAGCCGCGTGTGATGAAGGCGTTCCGGGACGAGACTTTCGACCGTGACATCATGACCGAGATGGGCGCCATGGGCCTGTTGGGTCCGACCATCCCCGAGGAGTACGGCGGTCCCGGCGTCAATCACGTGGCGTATGGCCTGATCTCGCGCGAAGTCGAGCGTGTGGATTCCGGCTATCGTTCGGCCATGAGCGTTCAGTCCTCGCTGGTGATGCACCCCATCTTCAGCTACGGCACCGAAGACCAGAAGAAGAAGTATCTGCCGAAGCTCGCCACCGGTGAAATCGTCGGCTGTTTTGGCCTGACCGAACCCGATGCCGGTTCCGATCCTGGTTCCATGCGCACCCGTGCCAAGAAGGTGGATGGCGGCTATTTGCTGACCGGCACCAAGATGTGGATCACCAACAGCCCCATCGCCGACGTGGCCATCGTCTGGGCCAAGTCCGATTCCCATGACGGCAAGATCAAGGGCTTCATCGTCGATCGCGGCACCAAGGGCTTCACCACTCCGAAGATCGAGGGCAAGCTGTCTCTGCGTGCCTCGGTGACCGGCGAAATCGTGCTGGACGAGGCTTTTGTGCCCGATGAAAACCTGCTGCCCGAGGTGTCCGGTCTGGCTGGCCCGTTCGGATGCCTCAACAAGGCCCGCTACGGCATCGCCTGGGGCGTCATCGGTGCCGCCGAGTTCTGCTGGCATGCCTCACTCCAGTATATGCTGGACCGCAAGCAGTTTGGTCGTCCCCTGGCCGCCAATCAGATTCCGCAGTTGAAGCTGGCCAATATGATGACCGAGATCACTCTCGGCCTCCAGGCCTGCATCCGCGTCGGCCGTATGATGGATGACGACACCTGGGCACCGGAAGCCGTCTCCCTTATCAAGCGCAACAATTGCGGCAAGTCATTGGATATCGCACGTATGGCGCGTGACATGCACGGCGGCAATGGTATTTCCGAGGAGTTCCACGTCATTCGCCACATGGTGAATCTGGAAACGGTGAACACCTATGAAGGCGCTCATGACGTTCATGCGCTGATCTTGGGGCGCGCTATGACGGGCATTCAGGCTTTTTCGTAAGTACAGGGATAACAGGCGAGCCGCTCATGCGGCTCGCCTGTATCTTAAGGAGAGTTGCTGTGGTGAAAGTCCTTGTCGCGGTTAAGCGGGTGATTGACTACAACGTCAAGATCCGAGTTAAGGCCGACAACACGGGAGTGGAGACTCAGAACGTCAAGTTCT
>JAYTWE010000107.1:0-5374 GCA_043744055.1 Magnetospirillum sp. | reverse complement strand
GTCATCAGGGCGCGCAGGGTGAAAGCATCGCCACCGCTGGCCTTGACCGCCTCGGCGAAAGTCTGCGGCGCTTTGAGCTTCTTGGTGGTGAAGTCCTTAGCGCGGGCCAGCAGCTGTTCCCAGGATTTATCCAGGAATTCTTTACGGGCCTTGCTGTTCTCCTCACCCGCGGCCCTGGCCTGAAGACCCGAGACTTTGTCGATAGCGCCGAACAGCAGATTGCCCTTATCGCCGAACCGCTTCATCTCCTTGGCGTCATGGAGCAGTTCAGTGGGTGTTATCAGCGCCTCATCCAGATATTTGCGCAGCAGCCGCCCGATTGTAGTCCGAGACGGCTGACCAAAGAAATCCTCCAGCTCCGCACATGGAGGCGCTTCGGTGATCGGAGCCAGAGTCGGGTCGCTCGGCCCCTTGGCCGTAGCTTGCTTTTCCAGCAGCACGGTTTCGGTGTGGGTGCCGTCGATGCGCTGATAGTCCTTCACCACCCGAACGGCGGAGTGATTCCCGGTCTGCAACAGGTTTTCGGCAAAGGCCTTCGCCTTCTCCTCATCGCCAGCCATCTCGGCGATCACCCAGTGCTTGTCCTCCATGACCTGAACCTCGAACGAGGTCTTTGGCCCGCTCATGACGCAGCCCCCGCCATGGAGCGTTCACGACGACGGCGAGATTCCGCCAAACCGGGTTCACCGATCCGAGCCGCAATCACCTCGGCGGCACGGCGGGCGCTGTCAGCCACCACCGGCACTGAAGACTCACCGGCCAGACTGAGCCAGAGATGAGCCTCGATAGGATCGGCGGCAACACCTTGACCACGCTCGCACATGATCGCCAGCTGATACTGAGCGGCCGGATTTCCTCCCTTAGCCGCCAGCTGCAGCCAGTAGGCGGCGGAAGCCTCGTCCACATCGATTCCGGTTCCCGTCAGCAACATCAAGGCGAAATTGTATTGAGCCGCAGGTAGGCCCTGCGCCGCCGCGCGACGGCACAGCGAAGCGGCCTCGGCAGGGTCAGCTTCGCCGCCCCGACCCTGGCGCAGCATATTGGCGAGGTTGAATTGCGCCTCGGCCTCTCCCTGTTCGGCAGCCTGGCGATACAATTCGATAGCCAATTCGTCGTTCTGCTCGACGCCGTTGCCCACTTCATACAGGGCGCCCAAAGCGAACAAGGCTGAGGGATCACCCTGGTCAGCAGCTTGTTTGTACCACTTGGCCGCCACATCGGGGCTGGCTTCAACACCGCGCCCCATGCAGATCATATTGCCCATATTGAATTGCGCGGCGGCATCGCCTTGCTTGGCGGCTTCGCGGAACCATTTCAAGGCATGAGCGCTGCTCTGAGCCACGCCCTGGCCAAGGTCATACATCACCGCCAGGGAGAACTGCCCGCGCACATCCCCCGCCTTGGCGGCCAAGCTGTATAGGCGGACGGCCTCCACCGGATTAAGGGTGACCCCACGCCCTTCGCGATAAGCATTTCCCAACGCGACCAAGGCGGCAGCATCGCCCTTATCGGCAGCGGCCTTCAGTATCGCTGGGTCCACATCCTCGTCCACGCCGACCTGCAATGGATCGGTTTCCACCTCGATGACCGGAAGAGGAATCGGACGCGGCTTGGTCGGCTTGGAGACGGGCGGTTCAACCGCGACCGGTACGGGAGGAGCTTCGGGTTCGAGTTTCACCGGTTTCGATACGGGGGAATCAGGCGTCGCACTGCCTCTATCCAAGCGTACCGGAGACGGACGCGGCCCCGGAAGATCATCAACCTGCCGATGGATATCAACCCCATCGCTCTCCAATTTCTTTAATTGATTCAGGGCATTCTGGTTGCCTTGGCGGGCGGAGCGCACCAGCCAGACAACCGCCTCATCCACATCACGCTTCACCTGATAGCCAAGACGATACAGGTCACCCAGCTTGAACTGAGCCACGGGATCGTTCTCTAGAGCCAGTGTCCGATACCGGGTAACAATCTCGGGTTCGCGCGCCATAACGTCAATTCACCCTCATCCGATCCCTAGATCAAAAGCATGCCCCATCGGCATGTACCTGTCGAGGTTGGCGAACAATGATCCATGATGAAAATTTGCGGTTGGAAAATGGACCCTCGGAAATCCAGGAAATCTCCATATTGAGGAAGTCACTCAATTTGCACTGCAATATCAATATAATAGGCCATCGTGGCTTTATCACTCTATATATGCCATAATCATTGGGCATAACGCTGAAGGATTTTTTAATGGAAAGACCTGCCGATAATTGTTGCCGTTGGATTGATGGCGACGTGAGGTCCGGCACGGCAACTTGGTGTGGCGTTCCTACTCGGGACGGCGGACCTTGGTGCCTTGAGCATCGTCGTATTGTTTATGTTGGCTGGCGGCCCGCCGGAGCATCACGCCGCCCGGTTGCTCCCCTGGTCATCACGACCATTGCCACGACCGAATCCTGATCCCCTTTCCACCACAGGACCTGCCCCATGGCTTTCAAGCCTAATTACAATCAACTCCGCAATGACCGAAATCGGGCCAAGCAGGCCAAGAAAAACGAAAAAATGCGCCAGCAGGAAGAAGACACCGCCAAGCGCAGGACATCGGATGACGCCCCCGACGACGCCGCTTCGCCCGACGACACAAGCTCGTCTGACGATACAATTTCGTCCGACGCGCTTCCGCAGCAATAGCCCTTGCCGACGACGCCGCAGGCTTCAATCACCTGCCCTCATTTTCAAGGGAGGCGGCAATGGCCCGCAAGAAACCAACCGACAACGCTTTTGTATTTTTCAATGTCACCTATGAAGACGGGACGCTGAGCTCTAACCGCAAGATTGCCAGCGCCGAACTGCTAGGCCCCGAGGGCGACGAGCCCGCGAAATGTCTGATCGAGGCCCAAGACCGCAAGATAGCAGAAATGTCGGGAAATAACCGTGGCCCCATAAGGACCATCGATCGCACCCCCGGACAGTAAGCACGTCGGTGACTTCGTTTTGCCTTGACCAAGAGACCTGGATCCATCGGGGGGTGGCGGACAATGCCACCGCCCGATCGGCCATTTTGCGCCACTATCTGTGCGAGAACCTTGGTTGCGGTGACGATGAAATCGAAATTTCATACTCTTTAAGTGGAAAGCCGTTTCTGGCTGCGCCTCGGCGCGATCTTTGGTTCAGCACCGCCAGCCGCGACGGAATCCTGGCCATAGCCCTGTCCCGACGCGGCCCCGTGGGTGTAGACCTCGAAACCCTGGATCAATGCCGCGATGCCATGGCCGAAGCCGCCACTTTGTTTTCGCCCAATGAGCAAACTTGGCTGAACACCCAGCCCGCCTCCCAACAGGCCATGGCCTTCGCCCGATTGTGGACGGGGAAGGAGGCTGTCTTGAAAGCAGCAGGAACCGGCATTGTCTTGGGCATCGTTCAGCCTGATTTCGGGGTATCCATGCCTTTTAGCGATCCACCCTGGCCAGCGGTCGTTGCGGAGCTGAACCACGCCCCCTATACTGTCGTCTGGTATTCCTCCATGGTCGATGAAGCTTTGGTCATCGCTGCCCGAGCCGACACCAAACCGGTCGGGCCTTTTGGACTCTCATGAATCAAGTCACGCCCCCCTTGTCCGCCCCCATTCTCGGCCCGCTCGATCCGTCCTTGCTCCGAGATGAGCTGCTGTCCGAGATCTTTGCCGATACGGTTGCCCGCTCGCCTGATGCCACGGCCGTCACATTCGGCGAGACATCACTGAGCTACGCCGAACTCTCGGACCGGGCCGAGCAGGTTGCCGGAGCGCTGGCCGCCAAGGGGATCGGACGCGGAGCCTTTGTTGGGCTGTGGATGAGCCGATCCCTTGATCTGCATGTGGCGCTGCTGGGAATCTTACGGGCCGGAGCCGCCTATATCCCCTTCGATACCGACGCCCCAGCCGACCGCGTGGCCGAATGCCTCAGCGATTGCGCCGCCGCCGCCATCTTGGTGGATGCGGTGACCGCCGGGGGCGTCTCGACGCCCCTGCCCGCCGAAATGCTGCTGTTTCCTGCTGTTCTGGGAAAGGCCCCCACCGGCTTGGCTCCCGACCTGCGCGCCTTCGGCGCCGGATCATCCGATCCCGCCTATGCCATCTATACATCGGGCTCCACCGGCAAGCCCAAAGCCATCGTCATCAGCCACAGCAATATCTGCCACTATCTGCGCTCGGCCAATGCGGTATACGGGATTGAATCCACGGATGTCGTTTTTCAGGGCGCGTCGGTGGCCTTTGACCTATCGCTGGAGGAAATTTTTGTCCCCTATCTGGTGGGAGCAAGCCTCTGGGTTGCCAGCCGCCAGACCATGGCCGAAGCGGAGCAGCTTCCCGATGTGCTGATCCAGGCGGGAATCACCGTGCTGGACACGGTGCCGACCCTGCTATCGTTGCTGCCTCGCGATGTCACATCCCTGCGGATCATTATTTTAGGAGGCGAAGCCTGCCCGCCGATCCTGGCCGAGCGTTGGTGCCGCCCCGGACGCCGCATCTTCAATTCCTATGGCCCCACCGAAGCCACCGTGGTCGCCACAATAGCCGAAATTCAGCCAGGGCAACCGGTTACCATCGGCCGCCCCATCCCCAATTACGTGTGCTGGATTGTTGACGATTCTCTGCACCTTGTGCCCCCCGGCACCACAGGCGAATTGTTAATCGGCGGTCCCGGAATCGCTGCGGGCTATCTTGGCCGCCCTGAACTGACCGCCGAGAAGTTCATCGCCAATCCCTGGGAGTCAGGCGGCCTCGCACCAGTGCTTTACCGTTCGGGCGATGCCGTCAGCCTGAATGAAACTGGAAACCTGGCCTTCCACGGTCGTATCGACGATCAGGTCAAGATCAGAGGCTTCCGTGTCGAGCTGGGCGAAATCGAAGCCCGCATGGCGGCTTATCCCGGCATCCACCAAGCCGCCACAGCCTTGCGTACCGATGACGGAATCGAGCGGCTGGTGGCCTATCTGGTTTCGGATAAGCCGGTGGATAGCGCGGCCCTGCGCGAGGCTCTGCGCAGCCAGTTACCGACTTATATGGTCCCCAGCCACTATCTGAACCTACCGGAATTGCCGCGCCTGATTTCGGGAAAGCTGGACCGTAAGGCCCTGAAATCCATTCCGCTGGGAACAGTCGCCGCCGAAGACCAGGAGCCCCCCGCCACCCAAACGGAAGCGGCGTTGCTGGAAGCGGCGCGACGGGTGTTCCCCGGCCAGTCCATTCCCTTTACAGCCGACTTCTTCACCGATCTGGGAGGACATTCCCTGCTGGCGGCCAAGTTCGTCTCGGCGGTGCGTGAGACCCCGGCCCTGTCCAGCCTGACCCTGAACGAAATCTATGCCCAGCGCAGTCTGCGCGCCATGGCGGCACTCCTGGATATCC
>JAYTWE010000106.1:0-1827 GCA_043744055.1 Magnetospirillum sp. | reverse complement strand
GGAACAGGCTTCGGGGAAAGCTCCTACCATCTACCACTCCGATCATTCGCGCCCCGAAAGCCCGCGCATCCGCACTTTGGATGAAGAGATCGCGCGGATTGTCCGGGGTCGGGTGGTCAATCCCAAATGGATCAAGGGGGTGATGCGTCACGGTTATAAGGGGGCGTTCGAAATGGCGGCCAGTGTGGATTACCTGTTCGCCTTCGCTGCTTCCACCCATGCGGTGAAGGATCATCACTTCGATCTGGTGGCCGAAGCCTATCTGGAAGATCCTGAAGTGAGGTCGTTTCTAGATCACAACAATCCCGCCGCCCTGGCCGATATCCGCGCGCGGTTGCAAGAAGCATTGGATCGTGGCTTGTGGCATCCTCGGCGCAATCACTTTTACGACCTGCTCAGTGAAGGAAGAGAATCATGACCCCGCGAGCCCTTGTCCTGGTGCTTCTCGCCTTTGCTGGGATCATCGGCGGTTATTTCATCCGGTTTAAGCTGATTGGATGATTCTGACGCCGAGATGGCGGATGTCATCTTCAGTCAGCACGGAGTGGAAGGTACAGCCCAGGGCGCTGAAATTGGGCGTTGCCCAGCGCATGACCGCATCGAATGAGATGTGGTCCACCTGAATCCGCATGGAAGAGCCAGGCCATAAATCGGCGGATAGCAAGGCCACCAGATCACTGGGCAGTAATTTGCAGCCCCCTTGCGATAAATCGGCCACTTGTGCCGCTTGAATCAGGCCATTCACCTCGATCAGGGCAGGATGCGCCCATGACAATCGAGGGTAAGCCCGCAGATCACTCCGAGAGGCCGACATTAAACGTGCTCCACCCTTATATTGGTACGGAGAGCAAGTATAACGGCATAGTCTCTGTTTACAATTGGGGGTGAGGGAATGGCTGCCGTGCGTTATAGCGGCGATAGCCCGGCGAATTCACGGTCAGGTCCATTAACCTAGAGCGTTTTTCAATCACATTGAATCACGCTCGTTAGCCAGAGCGGCGCTTGAGCCCAGAAAAAGCGGAGCTTTTTCCGCCTCAGGCAAAGCTAGGCCGTTCGCGTGTAAACGCGAAACGGTCTAGCGCCGATGGATCAGCGGTGGACGGCCAGATCAGCCCGTTCGCGATGATCCAGTTGAGCCATCTCGGCCGCCAGACGGTTGCGGGCGGACCAACGTTGGATGAATGCCTGAGTCTGGGCCACACCATGCTGCAAGGCGGTGGTGATGCCGAAATCCAGATCAAGGGTGGCCGATTGGGTCAATTGATGCAAGGTCATGGCGGTCTCTCGGGACTGGCGTTTGAACTTGGACCCACCATATCCATCACTTGATCTCTTGAGTACGCACAGGTTTGCATGGGCCGATGCAAATTAGGCATATCGGTACCGAATTGCGTATTATCCCTAAAATCCATATGGATGAATTTTGCTCACCTTGAGCCGCACCGTAATTCGTTTGTGATTCGACCCCAGTCCTTCGAGGATCAAAGGGAAACAACGGGACCTGACCATTATGGCTTACCGACTGCCTCCATTAAACACCCTGCGTTTGTTCGAAGCGTCGGGGCGGCATTTAAGTTTTAAATTGGCGGCCGAGGAGATGAACGTCACTCCCAGTGCCGTCAGTCATGGCATTCAGACGCTAGAAGATTGGTTGGGTGTTCCTTTGTTCATCCGGGGGCATCGCTCTCTTGATCTGACGGCGGCTGGCATCGCCTATCTTCCCCGCGTCCGTGAGGCATTGGCTCAACTTGCCTCGGCGACCGAGGCGGTCCCTGGCCGGCGTCCAAGCGGTCGCTTGTCCATCAGCGTCGCTCCCACCTTTGCCCT
>JAYTWE010000105.1:0-7486 GCA_043744055.1 Magnetospirillum sp. | reverse complement strand
GGTTTCTAGAGCACCGGGCAACCATGGACTTCGTCACGACCGATTTTGCCCGTGAACGGGGCTGGTCTTCGGCGGCGTGATCGGCTTCGTCGCCTCTTCCAGCCAAACCGCCGCCTCTGCATCCACCTGCGGGGATAGTTCCGACCGAACCCGGACGTGGTAGGCATTCAACCAAGCCAACTCATCCTCGCTTAACAGTCCGGGATCAATCAGAGCCCGGTCAATGGGGGCCAGGGTCAGCACATCGAATGTCAACAAGCTCCGTTCCGCCCCTTGCGGCGGCTTGGCCTCAACAACACAGATCAGATTTTCGATGCGAATCCCATAAGCCCCGGCTTTGTAATAGCCCGGCTCGTTGGACACAATCATCCCTGGTCTCAGTGCTGTGGAGTTCCCGACCTTGGAAATACGCTGCGGGCCTTCGTGAACGGACAGATAGGACCCGACGCCGTGCCCGGTGCCGTGATCGTAATCCAATCCCTCCGCCCATAACGCACGGCGCGCCAGCATGTCCAGCTGCCCCCCGGTGGTGCCAGCGGGAAACACCGCCATGGCCAAGGCGATATGGCCCTTCAACACCAAGGTGAAGTGGCGACGCTGGCGAGGGGTGGGGGTGCCCACCGCAGTGGTGCGTGTCACATCGGTGGTGCCGTCCATATATTGAGCCCCAGAATCCACCAGATAGAGTTCGCCCGGAGTCAAAGAGCGGTTGGTGGCGGGAGTCGAGCGGTAATGAACAATGGCTCCATTGGCTCCCGCCCCGGAAATGGTGGGAAAGGACAAGCCCCGGAACCGATCGCCTTGGCTGCGGAACTCCTCCAACGTCTCGGCGGCACTCAGCTCATCGACACCACCCTTAGGTGCTTCGCGAGCCAGCCAAGCCAAGAACCGAACCATGGCCACGCCATCTCGACCATGAGCCGCGCGACTCCCCGCCAATTCCACCGCATTCTTGCACGACCGAGGCAGCTGACAGGGGTCGAGGCCGCGATCCAGCTTGGCCCCTGCCGATTCCAGCCGTTCTTCCACTTGAGACGGCGCGGTCGAGGAATCCACCCGCACCCGTTTTCCCATCGCCCCCAGCTGGCGCAACGCCGGGTCAAGGCCACCTGGCTCCACCACTCGAACATGAGGCCCCACGTGACGTAAGACGGGTTCGGACAGTTTTGCGGGGTCAATAAACCAATCCACTGAAGCATCATCATAGAGAATGGCGAAAGAGAGCGGCAACGGCGTATAGGCCACATCGCCGCCTCGCACATTCAGCAGCCAGGCGATGGAATCCGGTGTACTCAGGACCGCTGCGGAAACGCGCTCCGCCACCAAGGCCTCGGCCAGATTTTTGCGCTTGTCAGAGGAAGATTGCCCGGCCAAGGATTCGGGATGAATCTCCACCATAGCCCGTGGCGGCAACGGCCTTCCCTCCCACACCACATCCACAAGATTGCAAGAACAGGCAATCAGCTCGGCGCCGCTTCGCTCGCAAGCCAATCGCAAGGCCTTCACCTGATCGGATGTGTGTAGCCACGGATCATAGCCAAGGCGCCCTCCCTTTCCCAGGACCTCGCCCAACCAACGGGCCGGAGGGTGGTCGATAAGATGGAGAGGCTGAAAGAGCCCCTCATCCACCTCGCCGCGAACCTGCAAGGTATAGCGGCCATCGACGAAAATCGCGGCCTGATCCTCCAGCACCACCGCCATTCCGGCGGAACCGGTGAACCCGGTCAGCCAGGCCAGACGCTGGGCCGAGGGCGGCACGTACTCACCTTGATGCTCATCACTGCGCGGGATGATGAAGCCCGTCAAGCCGCGGAGCCGTAATTGTATCCGCAATGCCTTGATACGCTCGGGACCTGCGGGACCGGTAATGGCGAGATCGTCGTTCATAGGCCGGATCATTTCATCATGATTGTGGGCGTGACGGTTGGGCGCTCTCTAAATCTAGTACATGCGCCCCCCTCTCGGTAGGGCCTGATTGTATTTTATGTTTAGAATGAACCTGGAAGAAGACACGCTGACTTCCTAATGTTGCGCCGCAGCACTTAGCATCTGGAAGATTCATCCATGACAAAAGTTTAGATAAGAAGGTCAAGCTTCAATCAATGCCATGGTTGATGTACAATACTTCTGTATTGGTTTCTGTATTTTTATTCTGTTAACAAGGGCAGGTTTGTATGGGGGCGCAAGAGGCCTCTCCAGTGGTTGAATCAGACTCCGTCATGCTCATGCGTGAGCCCGGGGGAAAGCGATGCCGTGGCGTCGCCGGAATCGCCGTGCGGGCACTGATTGATCTGCTGGATGAATCCGCCGTTGACGGCACGGTCAGTATGGATGTGGTCCGCCGCATCGCCAATGCGGTCCTGTCCGCCCGCGGCCCCCTGTCTGACTACTACGCCAATTGGGAAGATGGCTGTGACTCGGCCTTTGCCCTGCGCCGGATCGAACGGCAGCGGACGGATTTCATCGGTCGTATCGTCACCCAGCCCTTCGCCCTTTTGCTGGACGATCCTGATTCGGGAATCGAGCGCAAGAACCTGCTGCAATTCTTTGCCGCTGTCCGCATGATTATCGGCGAGGAACCCTTCGAGAAGCTGCGCACCCGCGCCAATGAAGCGGCGGAACGCCACCGTACCCCTGAATTCGCGGTGGCGTGGGATGATTTTTATCGCGATTTCGATGTGATCCAGATCTTCGAGACCATGGCCGTGGCCATCGCGCGGAGCTTCCGTCGGTTTGAGCCGCGCAAGGACTGGTTTCTGATTATTATGAATTCCAGCCCGTCTTCCATCTCCACGTCTTCGAACGCCTTCATCCCCAGAAAGGCCGAAGACAAGCTGACCCGCGAGTTCGGAGAGGCACAGATGAGTCGCCTTCTCCTGGCCTTGTTCTCTGAATTCCGTATGGAAACCTTCACGTCCGAGCGCAAGGCCGGGTTCATGGAGCGCTGGGGAAGTGAACCGGAAAAAGTGTTCGGGCCACTTTTCGTCAGCCTTTTGGGAATGGCTTCCTGATTCGATTTTGCTTGTCCCCTCTTGCCCCGGAGCGCGGGTGCTTGTATGACTTGCACCCATGCATATCCTTGAATTTGAAAAGCCCATCGCCGAGCTCGAGGGCAAGATCGAGGAGCTGCGGCACCTGTCCGATAGCGGTAGCGTCAATATCGCCGACGAGGTGAGCAAGCTCCAGGCCAAGGTCGACAAGCTACTGCGCTCGACCTACGCCAAGCTCACGCCCTGGCAGAAAACGCAGGTGGCGCGCCACCCCGAGCGTCCGCACACGCTGGCCTATATCGCCGCCTTGATCGAGGACTTTACGCCCTTGGCCGGTGACCGCGCCTTTGGCGAGGATGAGGCCATCATCGGCGGGCTTGGACGTTTTCGCGGCCGCTCGATCATGGTCATCGGCCACGAAAAGGGCCATGACACCGAAAGTCGGCTGAAACACAATTTCGGCATGGCCAAGCCCGAAGGCTATCGCAAGGCGGTGCGCCTGATGGAGATGGCCAACCATTTCCAAATTCCCGTCGTCACCCTGGTGGATACCGCCGGAGCCTATCCCGGCGTCGATGCCGAAGCGCGTGGTCAGGCGGAAGCCATCGCGCGCTCCATCGAGACCTGTCTGGATATCCGGGTCCCCTTGGTGTCGGTCATTATCGGCGAAGGCGGGTCGGGCGGCGCCATCGCCCTTGCCTCGGGCAACACTGTCTTGATGCTGGAACATGCCATTTATTCCGTCATCAGCCCCGAAGGTTGCGCCTCCATCTTGTGGCGTTCCAGCGATAACGCCAAGGATGCCGCCGAACAGCTGCGCCTGACCGCGCAGGACCTGCAGAAACTCAGCATCATCGACGCCATCGTGCCCGAGCCCATGGGCGGCGCCCATCGCAATATCGACCTGATGTTCCAGACCCTGTCCATGTCATTGGAATCGGCCTTGCGCGATCTGTCCAACACCGAGGGTGGCGTCTTGCGGGCGCGTCGGCGCGAGAAGTTCCTTGAGATGGGGCGGGCGGGGCTGTCGTGACCGATTTCATGCACACCGAGCTCGCACCCGAGTTGTCGGTGATCGTGCCGGTCAAGAACGAGGCTGACAATATCTTGCCGCTGATGGACGAGATCCATATGGCGTTGCAAGGTAAAGTCTTGTTCGAAGTGGTCTATGTGGATGACGGCTCCGACGATTCCACCTCGGCTGTCCTTGACGAAGCCCGGTTGATCCATCCTCGTCTCCGCGTGGTTCGCCACCGCGCCAGTTGCGGCCAAAGTCAGGCGGTCGCCACCGGTGTCAAGCATGCGCGCGGTATCTTGATCGCCACATTGGATGGTGACGGCCAGAATGATCCCGCCGATCTTCCCGCCATGCTGGAGTGCTGGCGCGCCGCCTCTGCCGTGGAACGCTCCCAACTGATGATTACCGGCTGGCGAGCCAATCGCCGCGACAACGGATTGCGCCGCCTGTCGTCCAAGATCGCCAACAGCGTCAGGTCCAAGCTGCTGAATGACGGCATTCCCGATTCGGGCAGCGGCATCAAACTGCTGCCGCGCACCCTTTTCCTCGACCTGCCGCGCTTCAATCACATGCACCGCTTCATGGCAGCGCTGGTGATCCGCGCCGGTGGCTCGGTGAAGACGGTAAAGGTCAATCACCGCCCGCGTGAACGGGGAACCTCCAAATACGGAGTGTGGAACCGCCTGTGGGTCGGCATTGTCGATATCTTCGGCGTCATGTGGCTGATCCGGCGAGCGACCAACCCGGCGGTCGAGATCAGGGATTGAGCCAAACCCGCCATCCTTTGCTTAACCCACGGGCCTTATTTCGGGGATTAGTCCTGATCGCGACCTTCGCGGCCATCGGGTTCCTCATCGAGGGCATGGGGATCAAGGATGCCCTGGACACCCATTGGGTGGATTCCGAAATTCGCGGCAAGGGCCTGAGCGGCGATGCCTTATTCATCCTGATGGGCGGCATCGCCATCGGCATTGGTCTGCCGCGACAAGCGGTATGCTTCCTGGCGGGATATGCCTTTGGCTTTGTCGAAGGCGTGATCTGGGCCAGCTTGGCATCGCTGCTGGGCTGTATCGGCGCATTTTTCTATGCCCGTTTCATGGGCCGCGGCTTCATCACGTCACGCTTCCCCGAACGCATCGCCCGTGTGGATGCCTTTCTGGCGGGGAACACCTTCTCCATGACGCTGCTGATGCGGCTGCTGCCGGTGGGCAGCAATCTGCTGACCAATCTGGCGGCTGGGGTCTCTGGGATACAGCCGCCTCCTTTCTTCCTGGGCTCCCTGCTGGGTTACCTGCCGCAGACCATCGTCTTTGTTCTGCTGGGAAGCGGAATTCAGGTCGATCCGGTCTTTCGGATCGGAGCCAGCGTGATATTGTTTGTTGCTTCCGGGGTCATGGGCGTCTGGCTGTTCCAGCGTTATCGTCATGGCCGACATCTGGATGCCGCCACCGAGGCGGCCATTGACGAGCCCCCAAATGATGAAAAATAAGCTGGCCGCTATCCTCGTCTCCCTCCTTCTGGTCGCCTGCGCGGCGCCCGATCAGAGGGGAAGCGGCGGAACGCAATCTTTGGTGACGGTTGATCCCTCGGGACGGGTGACCCGCGCACGGGCCGACCGCAACCAAGACGATTCCATGGGGCGGGCTGTGTTAGGTGCTCTTCGCCAAAGCGATGCGCCTGCTTTCAAAGGTGTATCCGTATTGGCCTGGGATGGCTCAGTCCTGCTGGCCGGAGCCGTTTCCAAGCCGGAGCACCGCCGTCGGGCCGAACAGCTTGCCGGGGCAATCTCCGGCGTCGTGACCGTGTTTAATGATCTGGTGCTCGACGAGAACCCTGCCGCCCCCACCTTTGTTCCCGACATCAACCGTGAACAGCGCATTTATGCCGGTCTTCTCGGGCATACCGGGGTAACCGGCGCCTATGTGGTCCGCATGGTCAACGGCGTGGTCACCCTGATGGGAACCTCCCGATCCGCCGATGATGTGGCCATAGCCACGGCCTTCGTCGGCGAGACCGATGGAGTCAAGTGGATCGTCAACCGCGTCTCGGTTCGATAACCCGCCCTGAGCCATATACCCCGTCGCCTTGAAAATCCGAAAATTCGACAAGAGAGACTATGGGCTCTGCCCATGCCCACAAAGGACCGAGGCCTTCGTTCTTTCTGTATTACCGCCCCCGGCGGGTGATGAAGTCGATGATGCGCTCGCCCGCGCCATGATCCCACAGATCGTTATGGTGGGCGGTGGGCAGGAAGACACCTTCCTTATTCTCGGTCTCGGCGGCTGCCAACAGGCGCTTGGCCATGGAGATCGGCACCGTCTCGTCCCGCTCGCCATGGACAATCATCAAAGGTGCCTTCAGCCCCCCGATTTTGGAGAGATTGTCATAGCGGTCGACCATGGCCAGGTAAGCGAAGGGGGCCAGAATATAAGCTGGGGCCATATCGGGCAGCGAGGTGAAGGGGCATTCCAGCACGACCAGCATGGGTTCGATCAAACCCGCCATTTCCACGGCGATCCCCGCCCCCAAGGATTCGCCATACAAGACCAGCCGTCCCGCTGGAACTCCACGAGCGATCAGCCAGGACAGAACCGCACGGCCATCGGCATAAAGCCCTTTCTCGCTGGGACTGCCCGGCATGCCGCCATAGCCGCGATACTCCGCGAGGAAGACACCGAAACCGGCATCCAGCATGGCCCTCGCCTTGAAAGCGCGCGACCCGACCGTACCTGAATTGCCGTGAAAGAATACGACGGTGGCCTTGTCGGAGTTCTTTGGCGGCGCATACCAGCCACTAACCGGCCAGCCGTCATCGGCCTTCAATGGGACCGGAACCATTTCCGGCACTCCGGCTTCCTCTGGATCGGTGCGGGTGGGATCGGGATGATAAATCATACCGCGCTGCCCCAGGGCGAGAAGCAACACAAAGAGCAGATAAAGGCCCGCGAAAGCCAGAAATGCCAACAAGATGATCTTGAGCATACCATCCCCTGATATAGGCCAACACTCGAACCGATCGCAGCTATAACACTGACACGCTAGCGAACAGAGGTTTCATTCCGATGAATAATACTGACAAACGCTTGATCTGATCAAAGTGCGGGGCGATAGCCCGACCTGAATAAGGCTTGCCGGTATAAAACGTCAAAGGCCCGCGGATTGCTCCGCGGGCCTCCGAACATCTTACACGGTCGATCAGACGAGATTCATACGGTTTTCGACAAGGTCGTCCACCACACTCGGATCGGCCAGGGTTGAGGTATCACCCAGTGCGCCGTAATCGTTCTCGGCGATCTTGCGCAAGATACGACGCATGATCTTACCCGAACGAGTCTTCGGCAGACCCGGAGACCACTGGATCAGGTCGGGACTGGCGATGGGGCCGATTTCCTTGCGGACCCAATTGACCAGTTCCTTGCGCAGCTCCTCGGAAGGCTCTTCGCCCTGGATCAGAGTGACATAGGCATAGATGCCCTGG
>JAYTWE010000104.1:0-2407 GCA_043744055.1 Magnetospirillum sp. | reverse complement strand
CCACTCTGATCGAAGGAAATCGTGAGGTCATGCTGGACGCCTATCGCAAAGTGCGCGACGAGTTGGAGGACCATATCCGCCGTCGCTTCCCTTCCAGTGGCATGGCGCGGGAGTAAACCTTTTCCGCTGTTGCGAAAAGGCTTGACCAAACCCCTGACAGCGCTCAACTTTCGACGCGCGTAAGAACCCGGTTCGGAGGACCAATGGCGAAAGAGGATGTGATCGAGTTTTCGGGAACAGTCACAGAACTGCTGCCCAATGCCATGTTCAGGGTTAAGCTCGATAATGAACACGAAATCCTTGCCCACACTTCGGGCAAGATGCGTAAAAATCGTATCCGCGTTTTGGCCGGTGATCGGGTCAACGTGGAGATGACACCTTATGACCTGACCAAAGGTCGCATCACCTTCCGCTACAAGTAATCATGAGCGGATTCGTCGACAGCCCGGCGCTGGTTCTGGCGTCGGCGTCGCCGCGACGCCTTGATCTACTGCGTCAAATCGGCATTGTGCCGGGATCGGTTGATCCCGCCCACTTGGATGAATCGCCCAAATCCGGCGAATTGCCCGCCCCCCATGCCCGTCGCCTCGCCGAAGAAAAAGCCCGCGCCGTAGTCAGCCGCAATCCCGGCTGCTTCATTCTTGCCGCCGATACGGTGGTGGCTTGTGGTCGGCGCATTCTGCCCAAGGCGGAGGATGCGGCGACTGCACGGAAGTGCCTGACTTTTCTGTCCGGCCGCCGCCATCGGGTCCATGGCGGCGTCTGCCTGATTTCTCCTGACGGGCGGCTGCGGCTGCGGGTGGTCTCCACCGTCGTCAGCTTTAAACGCCTGACTCCCGCCGAGATCGAGTCTTATATGGCATCGGGCGAGTGGGACGGTAAGGCCGGTGGCTATGCCATTCAGGGCTTGGCCGCCCGCTTCGTTACCTCCGTCTCGGGGTCATACTCCAATATCGTCGGCCTCCCCTTGTGCGAGACCGCCGCCATGCTGGACGGTCTGGGCTATCGCTGTGGCTGAGATCGACCGGATCGTCTGGTCCTGGGGACCGGGCGAATCCTGCTTTGGCCTTCTGGCGGGCAGCCGGTTGATTGAACTGCGCCTTCATCGTTCCACGATGTTGCTGGGTTGCGGCTTTCGCGGACGGGTAGCGCGCGTGGATGGGGCGCTTGACGCCGCCTTCGTCGAGATTGGGGAGGGGGACCGCCCTGGTTTCCTGGGAGGAGCCAAGGCGCTGGGCCTGTCCGAAGGCATGGCCGTATGCGTTCGGGTGAAGGCCGAGGCGGTTGGAGCCAAGGGGCCGAAACTTCTCCATGATGCCAGCTTGATCGAAGATGGTTCGGCGCCGGTTCTTCTGGATCGCCCGCACCCGCTGCGCCGCCTTCTCCAGGCTTATCCCGCCGTGACGCAGGTTCTGGTCAACGATGTTGGCGCCCTGGCCGAAGCACGGGGCTTGTTTCCTGGCGCTGGTCTGGACCGCGAGATCAGTCTGGACGAGGACGTGGATGCCGCTCTATCGTCGGTGGTGGCCTTGCCGTGCGGGGGGCGCATTGTTTTAGAGCAGACAGCGGCCTTGACCGCCATTGATGTGGATTCCGGCTCTGCACCTCCTATGGATGCCAATCGGGAGGCGGTGACCGAGATTGCCCGGCAATTGCGGCTGCGCGGGATCGGGGGGCAGATCGTGGTTGATTTCGTCTCCGGCCCCAAGGGAAGCGCTTACAAACTGGCGGCGGCCTTAAAGCGGGCGGTGGCCTCCGATCTTGCTGCGACTCATGTGTTTGGCGTGTCTCCCCTGGGATTGGTCGAGTTGACGCGGGAACGATCTGGTCTTTCCCTGGCGGAATTGCTGTGCCGCCGCCAAGTTGACGTCACACCGGAAACAGCGGCTTTGGCCGGATTGCGCCGATTGCTGGCCGAGGCCGAGGCGCGACCGGGGATTCGCTTGGCCTTGGTCATGGCTCCCGATACGGTTGGAGCATTGGCTCGGTTGGGGGAGGCGGTGGCCGAGGTTGAACGTCGCCTGGGGCGCAAGCTGGAAACCCGCCCGGACCCAGGTCGATCCCGTAGCGACGTGATGATGGAAGAGGTTCGTTCATGAGCGAGGAAACTACCCCTTTGCCTTGCCCGATCTGCGGCAAGCCCGCACTTGAGGCTAAATACAAACCGTTTTGTTGTGGCCGCTGCTCTGATGTGGATCTTCATCGCTGGCTGGGCGGTGTTTATCGGGTGGAGACCGATGAACCTGCCGAGGGAATAGGGGGGGAGGGTTAGCAAGTTCTTGCATGGGAGGTTCCTGCCCGCCATGTTTAATGGTGCCATATTGAGACGTTGGAGGGTTTGGTGCCTATCTTCCGCAACATATTGCTGGTGCTCCTTTTCATCGTGGTCGCGGGCATTTCCAGCTGG
>JAYTWE010000103.1:0-5369 GCA_043744055.1 Magnetospirillum sp. | reverse complement strand
AATCAGGCTATTCTCGCCGCGAAAGCCGGTGCGTCCTTTATCTCTCCCTTCGTCGGGCGGCTAGATGATATGGGGCAGGACGGGATGGAACTGATTGCCGATATCGTCTCCATCTATCGGGAATATCCCATGTTCCGCACCGAGGTTCTGGTGGCCTCCATCCGGCACCCCATGCATGTGACCGAAGCGGCCCGGCTGGGTGCTCATGTGGTGACCATGCCGCCGTCGGTGCTGCGTCAGATGTACTTGCATCCGTTGACTGACAAGGGGCTGGCGGCTTTTAACGCCGACTGGGCCAAGACCGGCCAATCCATTCTCTGAACTATTTGGGCCATTCTCTGATCTATTTGAGGATGTAATAGATGTCCGATCCGTCGTCGCCCTTGATGTGGACTTGGACCAGCATACCGGTGGAGTCGAACCAAAGGTTCCGCTTCAGATCGCCATCCCAGCGCCAATGCCGGGCTTGGATCGACTTGCCCCTGACGGCAATGGTCTCCTCTCCCAGATCGCTGATGGTGATCTTGGAGGGTTTGCCGTCGGTGGGGTCGAGCAGTCGGGTGGAATTGAGCGGAGCCGGACGCCACAACGTGGCCAGCGGCATGGATTCGTATTCCGTGGCTTCGCCATTGACGACCGCCTTCAGTTTCCCGCCTGACGCCGTGGTCACCACCTTGAACACATCGCCGTTGTCATCGGTGTCGATGGTCAGGGATTTAAGTTTCCCGCCGTCCCAGATTTCGGTTCCGTGCTGCTCGAACCGGTAGGCGACCAGGGTGAATACCGTGACCTTGACACTGATGTCGATGGTCGCCTCGGTGCGTCCGTGGATCTGGCGGAAACTCAGGGCATGCGACCCGATGACATCGCCGTGACGCCTGATTTCGAAGACAAGGGATTGCGGTCCCGCCCCATCGGGAAACGTTGCCTCTGCCTTGGCCGAGGCGGCGGATAAGCTGATGGCAAGGGTGAGGGCAAGGCGGAGGAAAATGGAGCGCACGATTTCCTGACAGGGGATGATGGTCAAGTTGCCGAACTGAAGATATAGTGCGGTGCGATGAAAATTACGACCCATCATATCTCAGCCGCCTTGCTGTCCATTTGCCTTCTGGCGCTGATGCTGGCGTTGGTTGCCCAGTATGGTTTCGGCTTGCGGCCGTGCAATCTATGCTTGATCCAGCGTGTGCCATTCGTTCTGGCCGCGGTTATGGCTGCTTTGTCCCTATTGCAGCCAAGGCGGCGGAGATCAGGCAACGTGTTGCTTCAATTGGGCGGCTTGGTTCTGATCCTCAATGGATTTATCGCCGCCTATCATGTGGGGGTCGAACAGCATTGGTGGGTATCTGCCGTCTGTAAGGCTGGCGACATGGGGGCGGTTTCCGTGGCTGATCTGATGGCCGAGATGACCAAGCCCGCCGAGGCCCAGTGCGATACTCCAGCCTGGTCGCTTTACGGCATTACCATGGCTGCGATGAATGTGCCGTTCTCGGCCGGGCTGGGCCTGATAACCCTGATTTTCGCCCGCCGCAGGGAGGCCTGAGCATGACGTCCATCCCCGGAGATCTCGACCGCAAGCGCATGATTGATCGCATCTTGAGAGTGGATCAGGCGGGTGAGCTTGGTGCCGTCAGGATTTATCAGGGTCAGATGGCGATCTTGGGCAAGGGTGCGGCCGGTCCGGTGATCCGTCATATGGCCGAGCAGGAAAAACAGCATCTGGAGACTTTCAGCCGCATGATCGGCCACCGCCAGGTGCGGCCGACGGCGTTATCACCCATCTGGCATCTGGCCGGTTTCGCTTTGGGGGCGGCGACGGCGCTGCTGGGCGAGAAGGCGGCCATGGCCTGTACCGTGGCGGTGGAAGAGACCATTGACGAGCATTACGCCCAACAGGCGGAAGCTCTGGGCGAGACCGAGCCGGAATTGAAGGCAACCATCTTGAAATTCCGTGACGAGGAAATCGAGCATCGCGATATCGGGTTGGAGCGTGGGGCCGAGCAAGCTCCTTGCTATCCCGCCTTGTCCGCAGCCATCCGCACTGGCTGCCGGATGGCCATCTGGCTCAGCGAGCGGGTTTAGGCCTACGTTGACATTCAGTACTTCTCCCTCTCCCAGCTTTGCTGGGGGGAAGGGGAAAAAGGCCATCCATAACCTGAATGTCAACGCACTCTAAACCCTATAATTTTTTAATGGCACATCAAGACGTGTATGGGCGCGTGGCCGATCACGTGGCGGGTCACGCCGCCCAGAATCAGCTGCCGTAGTCGCGAATGGGTATAGGCCCCCATCACTAACAAATCTGCTTCAGACTTCCCGGCCTGACGCAGTAATTCCTCGCCAGCATGGGATGGGGGGGTCTGGACCGTGCTGATAGTGGCGGAAACGCCCTGCCAAGCCAGATAGGCGGCCAATTCCCCGGCCGGAGCGTCCACTTGTTGGTCCATATGCTCGGATGCGGACAAGATCGTAACCGTGCTGGCGTCTCGCAGTAGCGGCATGGCCCACCCCACGGCGCGGGCAGCTTCGGCGCTGCCGTTCCAGGCGATAGCGATCTTGGTGCCGAAGGTCTTCGTGTTGAAAGTCTGGGGGGCTAGGGCCGGGCAAAGTAGTAACGGTTTGCCGCTGGCCATCAAGGCGGTGTTCAGCACCATCATGGAAGCTGCTTCGGCATTGCCGCCGGGATGACCGAAGACCAGCAGGTCGGAAAGGCGACCTCGCCACGTGACCACGTCTTCCTCGCGGCCGACCAGATCAACCCATTCAGCCGAGAGGCCGGAGGCGGGGGGGGCCGCCAAAATCGGGGCTCCGTGTTTGCCACAGGCGGTATCGAAAGCGATCTTGGCGTCCTTGGCCCGTAGTGCGGATTGCGACTCGGCCACGCCGATCATTTCCTCCACCATGGCCCCTGACATCCCTTCACCCACCAGTGGAACCGCCGTGGTTGGGTCGATCCGCACATGCAGGGCGGTGACATGGCTGGAATAGCGGCTTGCCAGATGCAAGGCCGCATCCAACGGGGCGCTGCCGGTAACAGCATCGGGAATCGGGACCAGGATCGACTTGAAGGCGGACATGGAGAGTCTCCCTTAGGGGGTCTTCAGTGATTATGCGCCCGCTGCTGACAGAGGCAAATTCTGAAATGCTATAGGCCCAATGCTGTTTTTCCGGTTGCTAGCGTGACGTCCTTGGAAGGCGCGCTGTCGATGCGAGTCCAGGTGATGTCTCCCAGGTCATAGGACAATTGCTGCTTCAGAACCTGGGGGGTGGCATCGGAGACATTGGCCTTGCGCTCCAAGATTCGCTGAGCGGCCAGTTCTGGCGGGGCCTCCAGCCACAATCCGTCGAACTGAACGCCTACCTTGGCGGCGACGGCCGCGATGGCGGCGCGTTGCTCGGGCAGGGCGAAGACGGCGTCGGCCACGGCCGAATGCCCGGCGGCCAGCAGGGCGGCGCAGGTGTCGAATAGGGCCTGATACGTCCGATCGGTGACCTCGGGGCTGTATCCGTCGGCTCCTAGCCGCTGGAGGATGGACACTCCCATCAGATGTTTGCGCAAGGAATCGGTACGGACGACGGCCGCACCAGGAACCGCCAGGAAGGGGGCCAGCTCGCGACCCATGCGTGACTTGCCGCTGCCCGATAGCCCCCCCACGGCCAGTAAGCGCGGCTTTGCTGGATTCAGGTAGGCCAAGGCCGCGTCCAGATAGGCGTTGGCCTCAGAGATCAATTGGTCGCGGTAGGAGCCGTCGGCATGGCTTGCCATAGTGGCGCAGACATGGGCGCGTATCCCGGCGCGGGCGGACAGATAGAGTGGCATGGGCTCGATGCCGCCGAAATCACCTGAAAGATCCAGGTAATGGTTCATCACCCAATTGGCCATGCGTCGCTGACCTCGGTGGTCCAGGTCCATCAGGAGGAAGGCCAGGTCATAAACCACGTCGATACAGGCGATATCTTCGGAAAACTCGATGGCGTCGAATAAGGCAGGCTTGCCGTCCAACATGCAGATATTGCCCAGATGCAGGTCGCCGTGGCACCAGCGGACCATCCCGGCCTCGCGCCGCTCCTCCAGCACCGGGGCGTAGCGGGCGAGGGCCGTATGGGATTCGTTGGCTAGGCGATTGACCTTGGCTCCATCCAAAATGGCAAGGTTGGGCTGCATGGAGGCTCTGTTGGTGTCGATGGTCCAGCTTAGTCCCTTGACGCCTCCGCGATCGGGGCGAGGCGGGGCGGCTTGGTGAAAGGTAAAGATTGCCTGGGTCAGCTGGTTGATCTGGGACCGGTCCAGGGCATTGGCGCAAACAAGTCGGTCGAACAAGGTAGATTGGTCGAAGCGGCGCATTTCCACCACCCAGTCGATCACTTCACCATGGCCGCCCAGGGTCAAGCCGCCATCATCGCGACGGGTGATGGCGGTGACGCCCAGATAAAGAGCGGGGGTGGCGCGGCGGTTGATGTCGAGTTCCGCATCACAGGCCGTCTTGCGGGCTTGCAAGGTGGTGAAGTCGAGAAACGGTAGCCGCACCGCCTTCTTCAGCTTGAAAGCGCGTTCTCCGGTCAAAATAACCACGGAGATATGGGTTTCGATCCGCTCGATCGCCGCACCGCCATGACTGGCCGGGTCGGTCAGGAAGGCGATAACCTCAGTCTGGCTATCCATGGCCTCAGAGCCTTTTGGGTTAGAGCCTGGGCCTCTAAATCTAGAGTCTGGGAAGGGTAACACCTTTTTGCCCCTGATACTTACCGGCTCGATCTCCATACGAGGTCTCGCAGATTGAATCGCCTTTCAAGAAGATGAACTGGCAAGCTCCCTCATTGGCATAGATCTTGGCGGGCAGCGGGGTGGTGTTGGAGAATTCCAGGGTCACATGCCCCTCCCATTCCGGCTCCAACGGCGTCACATTGACGATGATACCGCAACGGGCATAGGTGGATTTGCCCAGGCAGATCACCAAAACATCGCGCGGAATGCGGAAGAGTTCCACGGTGCGCGCCAGGGCAAAGCTGTTGGGAGGGATGATGCAGACATCGGTTTCGCGATCCACGAAACTGTCGGTCGAGAAGGCTTTCGGATCAACAATCGCCGAGTCCACATTGGTGAAAATCTTGAATTCACGGCTGACGCGGGCATCATAGCCATAAGACGAGAGGCCGTAGGAGATGACGCCTTCGCGCTGGAGCTTTTCGGTGAAAGGCTCGATCATGCCCTTCTCCTTGGCCATGGTGCGAATCCAGGTATCAGGCATCACGGACATGGCAAGCACTCCCCCTTGGCTGTTGGGCAGGTTGTAGCGCATGGGCCAGCAGCCCACAAGCGGCGGTGCTCAGTCTTGCGTCTTTGGCGGTGGCACGGGGTCGGGTTCGCGGGC
>JAYTWE010000102.1:0-15505 GCA_043744055.1 Magnetospirillum sp. | reverse complement strand
GTCGGCGATGGAGGAGATGGGGAAGATAGGGCGTCAGCTGCGTCGTACGTCGCTGACGATCCAGGTTACGGCGGGATACGTAGGCCCGGTCCTCAAAAGCCAGCACCCAACTGAGGGCACCACGCTGGAGATGTCATACCCCCAGGCTGATGCGCTTCACCAGCAGTACCCTCTGGTACTGGCCGAAATCGTAGATGAGGGTGTCGCGCGCTTCAGGATAGCTCATCAGTTCGACCAACCGCGCTGGGCGAAGCACGTTCCGCCGCCGCCCTACAATCGGGCCGCCCTATAACCGTCTCACCTCCCTTTGAAAGACCCCGCCATGATCGCCTCTACCCTATTGGCCGATGCTCAGCATCAACCCCAGACCAGGCATCAGCGTCACTTCGACGTCCCGGCCATCCCGGCTGGTCCGCCCCCCCGAATCCTTGATGCTGTTAACCAGCCATTGCCCACGTTCCTTCCAGCCGGGAAACGCCAGCACGAGCACCGTTGCCAGTATCTCGAACTGCTTAAGATTGGCGGCGTCATCATTCACCATGGCCGCCAGAATCGTGATCTTCTCGACATTCCGGGCCGGGCCGATGACATCGACCAGTGCGGCGTTGGATCGCCCCATCCATCGTTCCCGGTTGATCAATGGGGCATTCTCGAAGGTGAAGCCAACCTTCTCGAAATGACCCATGGCCTTGGTCCGGGTGAGGCCGAGCCCAGTGACCACCATTGGCTCGGCTTGCGGCGGGGTGACCGGCGCCATCGGCTTTGCCTCCACGGCGATCTGCGGCAGCACAGCTATGGGTTTGGCGGGCATGAGGGCAACGGCGATGACTGTCGCGCCCAGGAATGCCCCCGTATAGACGCCTATCACCTTCAGGCGGCTCGGACCCATGCGGTTCGGCAAGGCCCAGTTCGGGCGAATCAATCCCAAGATCATCACGACCGTCAGCGCAAGCTGAAACAAGACGAAAAGCGCTTCCATGGCCATTATCCTTGGTTGTGTATTTCGGTGAAGATTACCCTTTCGCAAGCACCTTGTCACTGTGCGATGGCCCGCCCTAAGTGGCCTTTAGCGGCATGACCATTGATCTCACTCCCGACACCACCGCTTGGCGCCGCAGTCTGCGTGAGCTGGCTCGTGTGATCGGACCGAAGGCCGCCATGGCGCTGCACGAGGCGGTGAAGGGGGTGGAGACCCCGGTGCCGAAACGAGCTGACCCGCAGCACCCGCTGGTCGGGATCATCGGTTACGAGGCGTTCCAGGCTTTGGTCGGAGCCTATGGCGGCCAGCGCCTGGATCTGCCGCGCGGGATCGACCAGGACGTAAAAAAGGTCGCGATCATGGATGCTGCCGGGACCGGGTCGAAACGCGCCATCGCGCTACGCTTGGGCGTCTCCCAACGCTATGTCCGGCGGGTGACCAATGAGTTGGCCGGTGATGACTCGGCCCCACAAAGCGAAATACTGGATTTGTTCAGTCCACTGCGTTAGGTAATAGCAGTCATACCCGGTGACCGCCCCCGGACCTGTTCCGGTCCCGTCACCCTTATGGACCATCCCATTATCCGGCCTATCTTCGCGATTATCATTACTTCCGCGAGGGTGCCCCATGCCTCCCACCACCGATCCTATTGACCCGGCCGACATCCTGGCCCGAACCCTTTGGGGCGAGGACCGCCGGGGCCGCGAGCTTGTCGCCAACGTCATTATGAATCGGGTTAATGCCGATCTCGGCCATGACGGCAAGCCCGATTGGTGGGGCGAGGGCGTGATCGGCGTCTGCCTGAAACCGTTCCAGTTATCGTGCTGGCTGCCGGGTGATCCCAACCGCGACAAGATCCGCGCCGTCACCACGGATGATCCGATCTTCGTTCAGTGCCTGGAGATCGCTCAGGCCGCCATTGCCGGTAATCTCCCCGATTACAGTGACGGCTCTACTCATTATCTCAATGCCAAAACGACCATGCAGCTTCAGGGCAAGCTGCCCCCTTGGGGCGGCCCCAAGAACTGGCGGCTCACCCATGGCCACCACGACTTCTATCGCGTGATTTAGCATGGACCCCATCTCCCTCGCCCTGGGCCTGGCCCAATTCGTCCCCGGTATCATCCGCTGGGTGACCGGCGACGACACCTCCAAGGCGGCCTCGGTCGCCCAGCAGGTGATCGGGCTGGCCAAGACCGTGACCGGCAAGGATTCGGGCGACGACGCCCTGGACGCCATCAAGGCTGACCCTGCCTTGGCTTTACAACTGCAACAAGCCTGGATGGCCCATGATCTGGCCTTGTTCCAGGAAGAGACCCGTCAACTGGCCGAGATCAACGCCACCATGCGGGCCGAAGCCGCCAGCTCCGATGGCTATGTGCGGCGCTGGCGTCCCACCTTCGGCTATGCGGTCGCCTTGACCTGGACCGCGACCATGGGCGCAGTGGCCTGGGCCATCATCGCCCAACCGGCCCAGGCTCCCACCATCATAACCGCTTTGGGCAACACGTCGGCGATCTGGGGCATCGCCCTGGCGGTGCTCGGCGTATCGGTGGTGAAACGCAGCCACGATAAAGGCGTCGCCGCCGGTCAAGAACCGCCCGCCGGACTATTGGCCGGTTTACTTCGAAAGGGCGGCTGATGGATTTCGATGCGAAAACCATTATTGCCGGGATCGGGATCGCCTGGGGTATCGGCTCGACCGCCGCCATCGGCTGGTTGTCCAAATCCTTTGCCTCCAAGGGCAAGGTGGACGAGCTGGCCAAGGCGCTGGCAGAGGCCAATCAGCGGCTGGCCGCCGGTGAAAATCGGTTCATCAAACTGGAGGGCTCCATCCGCGAGGTCAAACACGCGGCAGACGATGCCAAGGATGCCGCCGAGAAAGCCGAAGCCGCCGCCGACAAGGTCCACGGCGTCGAGGTGGAGATCGCGACGCTCAACGGCAGTATCGAGACGCTTGAGGCAACCCTTCAATCGGTCCAGCACTTCACCACCCTGATGGTCGAGGGCCACATGAAGATGGGAGATAGGTCGTGACCGTGCCGCAGGTACAAGCCGTTGTCACCGCCGACCGGCGTCTGGTCATCCTGCGAGTCCTGGTCGAGTACCGGGGCGCCCTCAATTCCCCGACCCTGGAAAGCGCGGTGCGGGCCATGGGTCACCGCTATATTGACCGCGCCCTGATCATCGACGATATCCGCTGGCTTGAGTTGCGCGGACTCATGACGGTCGAGACGCTCCGCCCCGATGTCTTGGACGTCACCTTGACCCCCAAGGGCGAGCGTGCCGCCGCTGGCGGCGAATGGGTCGAGGGCATTGCTCGTCCCAGCGGGGGTTAAACAATGACCCGCCGCGCCAGCAAGGTGACCAAACTTCCCCCCGAGATCCGTGAGCTGATCGGCGAGCTATGCCGAAATGGCCGCTCGCTTGACGACATCATCGCCAAGCTGCGCGAGATGAACCTGCCGCCCGATGATCTGCCGTCCCGCTCCGGCTTGGGGCGCTACCTCCAACAATGCACTTCCATTACCGAAGAATTGCACCGCCAAAGGGTGGTGGCAGAGATGCTGGTGAATCGTTTCGGCGACGAAGCGGATTCGAAAACTGCTCGGCTCAATATCGCCCTGATGCAAGGGCTGCTGAACAAGCTGATGTTTACCGAAGATGGCGAAATCGCGACCCTATCGGCTGAGGAGGCTCTGATGTTGTCCAAGTCGATCCAGGCACTGACCAGCGCATCGAAGGCCGATGCCCAGCGGGTGATCCAGGTGCGCCAGCAGACTCTGAAGGACGCCGCCAAGGCGGCCGAAAGCGTGGCCAATGCGCGCGGCATGTCGGCCGATTTGGTCAAGGCGATCACCGCCGAAATCTTGGGGGTCCGAGCATGAGCGGGGTCACGGGAATCCAGGGAGCTCGTTCCTACTCCGCCTCCCAAGCCATGCGGCGCGATATCGCCCTGAGGAAAGAAGTGCTGATCTGGATAATATCCACCGAGGATGGCCCAGTCGTCACCGTGGACGCAGAGGAGGTCATGTTTGCCGTCCGCTCCATCCAGTCGCGGTCCGACTCGTCGAAGAGCCATGCCCGGCGGGTTATCCAGGTGCGCCAGCTGCTTCTGAAATACGCCGCCAAGGCCGCCGAAAGCGTGGCTAATGCGCGCGGCATGTCGGCCGACCTGGTCAAGGCGATCACCGCCGAAATCTTGGGGGTCCGAGCATGAGCGGGGTCACGGAGGTCCGGGAAAACCTCCCAGGCTCCGCAGATATCCTCCTCGGTTACCAAAAGACGCTGCTGGCCACCGTTGCCGCCAATGCCGTCACGGTCTATGAAAAAAGCCGCCGTATTGGTGTCACCTGGGCCATTGCTTCCCAGGCGGTGTTGACGTCCGGGGCCGCCAGGGATGCTGGCGGCATGGACACGTTGTATATCGGCTACAACCTGGATATGGCCCGTGAGTTTATTGACACGTGTGGCGCCTGGGTCAGGGCCATCGACAAGGCAGCCGGAGCGGTATCAGAGTTCTTGTTGCGCGATGGCGACAGAGATATCCAGGCCTTTCGCATTTCGTTCGATAGTGGCTTCGAGATCGTGGCGCTGGCGTCCCGTCCGCGCTCTCTGCGCGGCCGTCAAGGCTTTGTCATCATCGACGAGGCCGCCTTTCACGATGATTTGCTCGAGGTGATGAAGGCGGCACTCGCCCTGCTGATCTGGGGCGGTAAGCTGCTGGTGATCTCCACCCATGACGGTGCCGCCAATCCCTTCGGCGAATTGGTCGACGATATTCGCAAGGGCCGCAAACCCTATGCCCTGCTGCGAACGACTTTCGATGACGCCCTGGATGACGGGTTGTTTGAGCGGGTCTGCCTCAAGACCAAACGAATTCCGACGCCCGAGGGCAAGGCCGCCTGGATTGCCGAGATCCGCGCTTTTTACGGCGAGGGTGCCGACGAAGAGCTGGATGTGATCGCGAAACAAGGCACCGGCGTCTTCCTCTCCACGTCCATGATTGAGCGGCGTATGGAAGCCGGTATCCCGGTAATCCGCTGGAGCCAGCCCAACACTTTCGCCGAAGAGCCGGAAGCGGTGCGTGAAGCCGATACCAACGACTTCCTGGAGACGGAAATCCGGCCTCTGTTGGCCGCGCTGACCATCCCGTATCGGTCCTATTTCGGCATGGATTTCGGTCGCTCCGGCGATCTGTCGGTGATCTGGTTGATCCAGCTGTTGACCAATATGCAGCGCCGACCGCCCTTCATTGTCGAGCTGCGCAACATCCCGTTCGAACAGCAGCGCCAAATCCTGTTTTACATCCTGGCCCGCCTGCCACGCTTCATGGGCGGCATCATGGACGCTACCGGCAATGGCTCCTATCTGGCTGAGGTCGCGGCTCAGCGATTCGGTTTCTCACGCATCAAGCAACTCAAGCTGTCCGAGAGTTGGTATCGGGAGTTTTCCCCCAAATTAAAGGCGGCGTTCGAGGATGGCACCACCGTGCTACCGCAAGACGCCGAGATTTTGGGCGACCACCGCGCCATCAAGATCGTGCGCGGCGTGCCTCAGGTCATCCGCGAGGGCAAGCGGGCGGGCAAAGGTGAGGACAAGGCGTCCGGCGGCCAGCGCCACGGCGATAGCGCCATCGCCCATATGCTGGCTTATGCCGCCACTCTGCTGGATATCCCCGATCTGGACGCCATCGAAATCTCTGGTGCCGAGGCGGCATCGTTGCGCGCGCTGAAGGATGGCCCGGTCGGGCGTGAGCCCGACGACGTGTTGTTCCCCGGCGGTGACGCCGAGGATAGTGACTGGGGAGGATACCTGGAATGAGTGACGACCAGACCCTGCCGCGCCCCGACATGGGCGAGATCGTCACCTCGGGTGATGCCGCCGATTTCGGTTTCGCCGCAGTGGGCGAACTGCTGCCCTATCGCGACGATCTGCTGATGGGGCGCGGCGGTGATCTCAAGCTGTACGAGGCGCTGAAGCGCGATGACCAGGTCCACTCCACCTGGCAGCAGCGTATCCGCGCCGCCACCGCCCGCGAATGGGACGTGGAGCCGGGCGGACCATCAGCGCGAGACAAGGAGGCCGCTGATGATCTCAAGGCCCAGCTGATGGAGATCGACTTCGACCGGGTGTCGGGCAAGATGCTCAACGGCTTGTTTTACGGTTACGCGGTGGGCGAATGCCTCTACCGAACCGATGCTGGCCGGATCAGGCTGGACGCCATCAAGGTCAAGCGGTCAAGGCGGTTTCGCTTCGACCGCGAGCATTGTTTGCGCCTGTTGCGTCCCGACCTGCCCGCTGGCGAAATGATGCCGCCCAACAAGTTCTGGGTATTCTCGGCTGGCGGTGACGAAGACGATAATCCCTATGGGCTGGGCCTCGGCCATTTTCTGTATTGGCCGATCTGGATGAAACGTAACGGGTTACGATTCTGGTCATTGTTTCTCGAAAAGTTCGCCATTCCCACCACCAAGGGCGTCATCTCTCGTGGCGCCAGCCCGGAGGATCGCCGCAAACTGATGGCCGCCATGCGGGCCATGACTCGGGACTCGGCAATCGTCATTCCAGAGGGCGTCGATATCACCCTGGTCGAATCGGTCCGCCAATCCGGCTCCGATTTCGGGGCCTTCGTCTCCCGGATGGATTCCGCCATTTCGAAGATCGTGTTGTCACAGACACTGACCACCGATAGCGGCGGCAGCCGCGCCCAGGGCGAAGTCCATCAGGCGGTTAAGCTGGAGGTGGTCAAGGGCGATAATGACCTCTTATGCGAAAATTTTAACGGTGGCCCCGCCCGCTGGCTGACCGCCTGGAATTTCCCCGGTGCCGCCACGCCCAAGCTGTGGCGCGATCATGCCGAGCCGGAGGATCTGGAAGCCCGCTCCAAGCGCGATGTCCAGGTCCGGGGGCTCGGCTATCGGCCGGATCAAGATTACATCACCCGGACCTATGGTCTCGGATGGGTGCCGGACGCAGGAGGATCACCGCCACCGGCTCCCACCGCAGCCGAGCCAGCCACCACCGACTTTGCCGAGCCCGTGGCCAAGGATGCCGCCGATGAGCTGACCATCCAGGCCTTGCCAGTGGCGGCGCCAGCCATGGAATCCATGATCGAGCAAATCCGCGCCATCATCGACGGCGCCACGTCACTCGACGAAGTGCCGGGTCTACTGCTGGCCAAGTATGGCGAGGTCGGGATTGATGATCTGGCCAGCGTCATCGGCGAGGCCATGGTGCTGGCCGATCTCCATGGCCGCCAGGATCTGACCGATGGCCATTGAGGCGAAGCCGGTCCATTTCACCGAGGCCATCGACTATTTTCGCCAAAAGATCAACCTGCCGACCAAGGCATGGGCCGATCTGTGGCAAGCCCAGCACGCCAGGGCCTTCGTGGTGGCTGGGGCCACCAAGGACGCATTGCTGGCCGATCTGCGCGCCGCCGTCGATAAGGCGCTGTCCCAGGGCACCACCTTGGCGGAGTTCCGCAAGGATTTCGATAAGGCCGTCAGCACCCATGGCTGGGATTACAAGGGCGGGCGCAATTGGCGCAGCGCGGTGATTTTTAATACCAATCTCCGCATGGCCTATTCCGCCGGTCGCTGGGATCAGGCCCAGCGCCTGAAGGCGGAGCGCCCCTATGGCCGCTATGTCCACACCCCATCGAGTCATGAACGCAAGGAGCATGCCTCCTGGCACGGCACCATCCTGCCGCTGGATGATCCCTGGTTCGGCACCCATTGGGGGCCGAATGGCTGGGGTTGTAAATGCATCGTCCAGACCCTGTCGGACGCCGATCTCAAGCGCAATGGTTTTAGCGTATTACCCCAAGCCCCGAAGGTGGACTGGGAGACCCGTAGCATCAACACCCCCACCGGCCCGGTCAATGTCCAGACTCCCAAGGGTATCGACCCCGGCTTCGGCTATAATGTGGGGGAGGCCGCCATGGGTCGAGGCGCGGAACGGGTCGCGCTGGAGAGCCACGGCAAATGGCAGGGGCTGGAGGCACCGGGCACTCAACCGCCCACCGATCTGGTAAAGCCGGTCAAGCCGGTCGCCACTTTGGGCAAGCCCGTGACCAAGGGCGACGAAACAGGACTGCGTCAGGCATTGCGCCAAGCCTTGGGCGGCGATCATGTGGTGCTGACCGATCCCATTGGCGGACGGGTTTCTCTCGGGCAAGCCATCGTCGATCATATGCTGGCCGATCTCAAACGCCACGACGGCCGCGAGGCCTTCTTCCCACTGATCCCGGAACTGGTGATGAACCCCGCCGAGATCTGGATCGGCTTCGCCAAATCCGAAGTCTCCGGCCGGGTGTCGATCCGGCGGCGCTACGTCACGTTGCTGGATTTGGGCAAGGGCCGAACCGTCAGTCTTGTTGCCGATGCCGATGGCGGCCAATGGTCTGGCCTGACCTTCATTCCGGGACGTGACCTGCGAAGGGCAAAGACGCTACGGAGTGGGATTCGACTATTCAGTAGGGATTGAGGAATCGGCATATGGTCGCCCGCACGCGCCACGCCGCCCAGCACCGGCCATAAGAGTGCGGCCCGACCGATGCTTGCGAGATTCATCTTACCCCTTTCCGGGCGCGGCGGGAAGTGTATCATGCCGACACTCGCCAGCCGCGCCCCAGGAGCCTATTTAACCGGGGCCGGGCACCCGGTGGGGCTGCGGTAGACCTTTTGGGGCTGCTGCCCCGTTTAACCCCCCTTTAACGACGGCCGTAACGGCAGGGCCAACCCTCCACCGGAACTGTTCCGGTCTGGGTCGGACGCGAACCTATCGCCTGGATCGGTCACACTCCTCCTCGTTCACCACGAATGAGGGATGGCCCCGTGCCCGATTCCGCCGTCAAACCAATCGAGATCTTCCGCGCCGGGACGCAGACCGCCAGTGATGGCACGCAGTTGACCTTTTCCGAGGCTGACCTTGCCGCCGCCGCCAGCGCCTATGACCCGGCATTGCACGAAGCGCCGCTGGTGATCGGTCATCCCAAAGCCACCGCGCCCGCCTATGGCTGGGTCGGGGGATTGAAAGCCGAGGGTGGGTCACTGTTCGCCACCCCCCGTCAGGTCAATGCCGATTTTGCCGAGCTGGTGACGTCCGGTGCGTTTAAGAAGCTTTCGGCCTCCTTTTACTTGCCCGGTGCCGCCGCCAATCCCAAGCCCGGCGTCTACTACCTGCGCCATGTCGGCTTCCTCGGTGCCCAGCCGCCCGCCATCAAGGGTCTGGCGCCGGTAGAGTTCGCCGAGAGCGACGACACCATCACGGTGGAATTTGCCGAGACCGGCTGGCGTCTGCCCTGGGTGCTCCGCAGCATTGCCAGCATGTTCCGGGGCCTCCGCGATAACGCCATCGCCACTCAAGGCGTCGAGTCCGCCGATAAGCTGATCTCCGACTACGACATCACCGACATCGAACGCGCCGCCGCCGATATGGAGACCGCCCAGGCGGTCGAGCGTGCCGCCGAGCCGACGTCCAATTACTCCGAACCCAGCCCCAAAGAGGTGACCGTGACTATCGAACCCGATATGGCCGCCGAAGCCGCAAAGCTGAAGGCCGATATGGCCGACTTCGCCGAGCAAAAAGCCGTCTTCGCCAAGGCCCAAAACAACGCCCTGCTTGATGCCATCGTGGCCGAAGGTCGGCCATTGCCCTGCGACAAGGCGGTGATGCTGGATTTCATGGCGGCCATCGCCGAGGCCGGTACCGTTAATTTCGGCGAGACCGGCGACCAGCCAGCGCTGCACATCTTCAAATCCCAGATTCTCGCCAAGCTGCCCAAACAGGTTGATTTCTCCGAGCGCGCCCCCGGCGGCTCCGGCGATGTCGGCGAGCCTGACCCCGCCACCTTGGCCCGCGAAGCCGTGGCCTATCAGGAGACGATGCGCAGCCAGGGCGTGGTGATCGGCACCACCGAGGCGGTGTCTCATGTGAGCAAGGAGCGCACAAAGTGAGCAATCCCGACAACTTCAAAACCCGCACGGCGGGCGGCCTGATCCGCCCCTATCGCATCGTCAAGCACGGCGCTTCCGATCTGACGGTAGTCGAGGCGACCGCCGCCACCGATGCCCTTTACGGCGTCACTCAGCAGCTAGGCGCCGCCGCCGTCGGTAACCGGGTGGATGTCTGCCTCGGCGATCTGCCGGAGATCGAGTATGGCGGCGCCGTCACCCGTGGCGATGCCCTCACCGCCGACAGCGTCGGTCGGGCGGTTCACGCCATCCCCGCCGCCGGTGCCAATGCCCGCATCATTGGCTGGGCTGAGGTGTCCGGCATCGCGGGCGACATCGTCGCCTTCCAATTCGCCCCCGGCCAGATCCAGGGCTAAGTAGGAGTTACCTCTTTGGCTAACGACAACAGCGCGCCGTTTCCGGTCAATCCCGAACTGACGGCCATCGCCATCGCCTTCCGCAACCCCCAGGCCACCCTGATCGGCGATCTGGTGATGCCGTTCACCGGCCAGCCGCTTGGCGTTAAGGCGTTTAAATGGTTCGAGCACGACTTGGCTGCCGGATATACCGTCCCCGATACCCTCGTGGGGCGTCTGGGCAAGCCCGGCGAGGTCAACTGGTCCGCCGCCGAGCGTGACGGTTCGACCAAGGATTACGGCCTCGACGAGGTGGTGCCCCAGGACGATATCGACCAGGCCAAGGGCACCCCGTTCAATCCGCTGGGCGGCGCCGTCGAGCGCGTCACCAATCTGGTCAATCTTGGCCGCGAGACGCGGGTAGCCGCCATGGTCCAGGACCCCGCCAATTACGATGCCGCCAGTGTGCTGGCCTTGTCGGGGGCAAGCAAGTTCAGCGACGACAGCTCGGACCCGGTGCGGGTCATCACCGAGATGATGGACGATTGCATCATCCGCCCTAATCGCCTGACCCTTGGTCAAGCGGTGTGGAGCAAGCTCAAGCTGCACCCCAAGGTGGTCAAGTCGATCTATCCCAATTCCGGCGGCGACGGCATCGTCACCCGCCAGCAGTTCGCCGATCTGCTGGAGGTGGGCGAAATCCTGGTCGGTCAGTCCCGCGTCAATATTGCTCGTAAGGGTCAGGCTGCCAATCTGGCCCGCACCTGGGGCAACACCATTGCGGGCCATTATTTCGATCCCACCGTCACCCATCAGGGCGGCGTCTGCTGGGGCATCAGCTTGCGCTACGGCACCAAGGTCGCGGGCTCACGCCCGGAACCCGACGTCGGTCTGCGCGGCGGCCAGCGGGTGCGCTCGGGCGAATCAGTGGCCGAGCTGGTGCTGGCCAAGTCGGCCGGTTTCCTGATCTCCAACGCGGCGTAGTCCGATGGAAACTCAAAACTACACCGTCGGCGGCACCACCATCATGCATGACGGCAAGCGCTATGCACCGGGCAAGCCCATCGCCCTGACCGAGGAAGAGGCCTTGGCCCTGGGCACCATGGTGACGGCGTCGGCGGTCAAGGCCTTCGCCTCGCCCAAGGGCAAGGCGAAGGCCTGACCGATACCCCCACGCCCCCGGATGGATTGTCATCCGGGGGCGGTTTAAATGAGGTTTAAAACCCGTGATCTACGCCACCGCCACCGACCTGGAGAAGCGTTACGGTGCCGCACCGTTGCTGGAGCTGGCCAACCGCGATGGCGATGGCGTGGCGGATGCCGATGTGATCGACACCGCGCTCAATGATTCCAGTCAGACGGTCAACGGTTATGTGGCGGCCAGTTATCAGGTGCCGCTCGATCCCGTGCCTGACCAGGTGGTGCGGTGGACTTCGGACATCGCTTGGTATTTCCTCCATGGCGATGGCGCGACCGAAGGTGTCGCCGCCAATTACAAGACCGCCATCGCCGCGCTGCGCGATGTTCAGTCCGGCCGCATCACCCTCCAATGCGCGGGCAGCCCGGTCACCGAATCGGTCAGCGACGATTACACCGTCCTGGTTTCAACATCACCTGCGGCGCCCTTCCCTCGCAGTGAGGAGTGGTGATGACCACTCAGCAAGCCCAAGGTGTCGCCTTCACCGTCCGGGTTGACGGGGTCGAGACCGTTAACAATGTGCTGGCGCTGCTGCGGGCGCGGGGCGAAAACCTCGCCAAGCCGCTGGGTGAGATCGGCGCCATGATGCTGACCTCGACCCAGCGCCGGTTCGAGACCGAGACTGATCCAGACGGGCGACGCTGGAAGCTGCTATCGGCCGAAACCGTGTTGGATCGCATTGGCGGTCGCGCCAAGGCCCATACCAAGACCGGCTCTCTTCGTAAGCCCGCCGCCCGTAAGGTCGGCGCTATCGCCATCCTTCGCCAAAGCGCCCGCTTGTTCCAGTCGCTGACCTACCGCGTCGGTCGAGGCTATGTGGAGATAGGAACCAACGCGATCTATGGCCGCATCCATCAGTTGGGTGGTCAGGCCGGACGCGGCAAAAAGGTCACCATCCCGGCCCGTCCCTATCTCGGCGCGAACACCGCAGATCGCCAGGGAGCGCTGGAGATCGTCAACCGTTACCTCGCGGGGGCGTCATGATCGGCGAAATCGAAACCGCCATCGTCACCCGCATCCTCTCCGCCTCCAGCGGTGGCCATCTCGGCTACAAGCTCAAGACGGTGGCCAGCTATGGCGGCCAGTTCGACTCCGACCAGGAGCTGAAAAAGGCGCTGCCCGGCATGCCCGGCGCTTGGGTGACCCTGCTGCGCGACCGCAAAGATCGCGAGATCGTCAACGGCCTGTGGCGGATGAAGGCGGAGTTCGCAATCATCGTCGCCGCCACCTCCAAACGTAACGAAGCCGCCCGCCGCCATGGCGCCGCCGGTGCGGTCGGCGTTTATCAGATCGCCCGCGACATCCGCATCCTGCTGGCCGACCAGAAGCTGGGGCTGGAGATGGACTATCTGACCCCCGAAGGCGCCCGGACCTTCCCCCTGGCGGTTGCCGAGGCCAACTCGGTCGGCATTCTAGCGGTCGAGTTTTCCACCACCTATCAGCTGATGGGATCGCCCGATATCCCCACCGCCGCGCTGCCGCCGCACACCGCTGACGATACCCTGCTGGCCGGTCTCAACCGCGCCGCCGGGGTGACCGATTTCGCCCTGGCGCATGTGGACTGGGACGCACCCCTCGCCAAATCCGACGACGTAACCCTGGAAAGGCCCCCCGCATGACATGCCCATCCCCGATCACTCTGATGGTCAAGCCCGCCAATGCGGGCGACCTCATCCGCGATCCCATCACCCGGAAACCTTTGCCGCCGGAAGGCGCCGAGGTGCCCGCCACCATCCATTGGTTTCGCCGCCTGAATCGGGGTGAGGTGGTGGAAATCGTTAATGAAAAACGTAAGGGTAAGGAGGCGACGTCATGATCAGCTTTGAACAGATCCCGGTCACCATCCGCACCCCCGGCTTCTATGTCGAGTTTGATAATTCCTTGGCCAATAAAGGCTTGGTGTTCGATATGACGCGGGTGCTTTTGTTTGCTCAAAAGCTTGCCACCGGCATCGCCACGCCATTGGTGCCGGTGCGCGCCCTGTCCGCCGATCACGGTGTCCAGCTTGGCGGACGCGGCTCCATGCTGGCCGCCATGGTCGCGGCTTTCAAAGTGGCCAACGCCGATTCTGATCTGTGGGTGATGACGCTCGACGATAATCCGGCTGGCACCAATGCCAGCGGATCGGTCACCATCGCTGGTCCCGCCACCGCCGCCGGGACTCTCAACCTCTATATCGGCGGAATCCGCGTCCAGGCGGCCGTCGCTGCTGGGGCGAGCGCCGCCACGGTGGCCACCAGCCTGATCGATTCCATCAATGCCGCTGCCGATCTGGTGGTGAGTGCTGCCGTGGATGGCGTCAACCCGGCCAAGGTCAATATCACCGCGCGGCACAAGGGTGAGGCGTTCAACGGCCTTGACCTCCGTACCAATTACTATTTGGGCGAAACCACTCCGACCGGCCTGACCCTGACCATTGCCGCCATGGCCGGAGGCACCGCCAATCCCGCCTTGTCCGCCGCCCTGACGGCGCTGGGCGATGTGCAATACCACCATGTGGTGCTGCCCTATACCGACGGCTCCAATCTGGCCGCCATCGTCGCCGAGTGGACCGACCGCTGGAGCGCCACCCGTCAGATCGAAGGTCAGGTGTGGACCGCCCATACCGGCAATCATGCCGCCTTGACCACCTTGGGCGATGGCCAGAACAGCGAGGTTCTGTCGGTGATGTCGGGCTACAAGTCTCCGACACCCGCCTATCTGGTCGCGGCGATCTTCGGCGCCGCTTCCTGCGCCGCGCTCGATATTGATCCCGCCCGGCCACTCCAGACCCTGCATCTTAAAGGCATGCTGGCCCCGAGCGAGAGGGATAGGTTCGTGCGCACGGAGCGCAATCTGTTGCTCTATGACGGAATCAGCACCTTCGTCGTCACCCCGGACGGCAGTTGCCTGATCGAGCGGGCGGTGACCACGTATCAGGTCAACCGGTTCGGGCTGGCCGACCCCAGCTATCTCGACGTCGAGACCCCCGCCACCCTGGCCATGCTGCGCCGGACCCTGCGCACCCGTCTGTCCCAAAAGTTCCCCCGCCACAAGCTGGCCGATGACGGCACCAATTTCGGTACCGGTCAGGCCATCGTGACGCCGTCCATCATCAAGGCCGAGCTGCTGGCGCTGGCCCGCCAGTGGGAGGAGATGGGCTGGGTCGAGCGGCTGGATGATTTTAAGGCCCTGCTCCGGGTCGAGCGCAATGCCAATGACCCCACCCGCGTCGATGCCGTGATCCCGCCCGACCTGGTCAACCAGCTCCGCGTCTTTGCTGGCCTCGTTCAGTTTCGCGTTTAAGGGAGGTTTAACGTCATGTCTCAATATCTCGGCCGCGCCGTCATCGCCTATGACGGCAAGACCCTGGACGCCATGCCCGGCGCATCCATCGACCTGGGCGGCATCGCCCGCAAGCCGGTCAACACCATGTATCAGACTGGCTACTCAGAAGAGCGCAAGCACGCCGTGGTGGAGTGCGAGATCCCGGTCTCCAAGGACACCCCGGATGCCGAAATCGCCGCCATCGTCAATGCGACGGTGACCTTCCGCGCCGATACCGGCCAGACCTGGATGGTCCGCAACGCCTTTTGCGAGGACACGCTGAAGCTGTCGGCCAAGGATGGCGGCGGCATGAAGCTTAAGCTGGCTGGCGATCCCGCCGAGCGCGTCTGAGGAGACCGGATATGAGCGACGACATCCTGACCACCACTGTTCCTCTGACCCGCCGACTCACTCATGACGGCAAGGTCTATAACAGCTTGACCATCCGCGAGGCCACCGTCGCCGATCAGCTTGACGCCATCACGCCCGGCATGGGCCAGGCCGAGGGCGAAATCGCCCTGGTGGCTCATCTGGCCAGCGTGCCGGTGGCGGTGATTACCAAGGTGCGGCTGGTGGATTACCGCAAGGTGCAGACAGTGGTAGCAAATTTTCCCTATCCGCCCGAGGAAGCCTCCACCACGACATCTTGATCCTCGCCCGATCCAGCGGATGGCGGCTGGACGATATCAGGCGGATGGAGGCCAGG
>JAYTWE010000101.1:0-3119 GCA_043744055.1 Magnetospirillum sp. | reverse complement strand
CTGCAAACCCAGATGCTCTGGGTTTTCTCCCAAAGCCAAACGAGCGGCAATGGGAGCAAAGAGATCGCGTCCGTGAAAGCTGGGGGACAACCGCTCCGGCCTCCAGACGATTTCCCAGGCTTCCACGCATGCCGCGCGGCGGATCAGGAGCTCGAACAGACCGTTATCCGGCCCCACTAACCAACGGCCATCGGCCTTGACGGCCAAGGGGGCTCGGCTCCCCCCTACTCCCGGATCAACCACGCACAGCAAGACCGTATCGGGAGGTGTTTCAACCGCCAGCGCTGCCAGAAGATAAGCCGATGCCCATGGATCAAAGACTGGAGCATCGGAGAGAAGATGAATCACCGAGATTGTGGGAGCAATGGCGCGGATCGCCATCTCCATCTGTCCCAGATAGGGACCGTTGGGGCCGAAATCGGTGAAAGTCGCGATCATCGGCCCCAAGCGATTCTCCTTATGCCCTCACCCTGGCCGACCATCGGCGCGCGGCAAAGTGGTGATGGGAAAATAGACCACGGCATAAACGACCCACCCGGCCATCCAGGTCAATCCGCCCGCCAGGGTCAAGATTGTCATGGCGCCGGGGATCACCGGAGCCACCACCCGCAGCAAGGCTCCCAACGAGATAAGAGCATAAGCCACCACCGTGGCCGGAGCCAGTTGTAAGGGACGCCCCGAATGACCCAAGGCGGCACGGCTCATGACCCCCATGACCATGGTTCCCACCGAACCGGCGGTCAGGGCATGCACCGCCGCCGAGGCGGGGAAATCGGGGATAAAGGCGGACAGGCCCAGCAGGGCAAAGCCAAGGACCATCCAGAAATAGCCCACATGCAGCACCGCCAGAATGGGGCTGGAGAAGGTCTTCAGACCATGCCATCGCGACAGGCGATAGCCATGGACTCCCGCCGCCAGCAAAGCCAGCAGCCCCGCCACGGGTGACGACGGCGCCGCCAGTTGGGCAATGGCGGCCAGGATCAGACTGCCCGCAGCGCCGCCCTTCTCGATCCAATCGACCGGAACCATGCGAATGGGCTGGCCCTGCATTCTCAGCCAATTTTCCGTGAAGGAGGGAACAATGCGCCCACCGACAATGACGATCATCAGCAAGACCACGAACAGGCCGAGATAGATCCCTTTCAACCCGGTATTGCTTCCGATCAAGGCTTCCAGATGGACACACAGATCGGCCAGCCACATCACGGTGAGGATGGGAAGGAACGCGATATTGCGCCACTTCTTGGCCTCGATCAACGGCTTGGCCAGTAAAGCCGCCAGAATGGGGAGATAGCCCAAATCCAAAACAGCCACCAGCAAGGGCGGCAAACCACCGGCAAAGGCGGTCGCCACTCGACCAGCCAGCCAGACCGCGAACAAAACCATCAAAGGCTTGCCGGAGACGTGATGGGAATTGGTCCAGTTGGGAACCGCGGTCAGGAGAAAGCCGCCGATGGCGGCCCCGGCAAAGCCAAACACCATGGAATGGGCATGCCACACCACCGGATTCCAATTGGACCCGACCGACAGGATTCCAAAGAAGGTCAGCAGCCAGACCGGCAGCATAACCGCCGCCTGAAGCGCCGCGAACAAGAAGAACGGACGAAATCCAGCGGCAAAGAAGACCGGACCCTGAGACCCTTTATAGACGGGTTCCTGTAGCGGAATGGTGGCCATGGCGTCCCTACCTTTTCAAAATGACGCCGAACCTTGCTCCTTGCGAACTCTTCTCACCTTGAGCGCCGTCAAGCCTATCTGGAAAACGCCCCATCACCGGAACATTTGGCTAGGACAATCAAGGAGTCTGCTTAATAATTCGTCATAAGACCATTGCCTAGGGGAGCGTCATGTTTTCGAGTGTTCGGATCAGCGGACGGCTGGCGGCATTAACCGCCGTCATGGCAGTATTCCTCGTTATTGTCACCTGGGTTGGCATCGCGGGACAGGCCACCATTCTCGCCAGCCTCAAGACGGTCTACGAAGATCGCACCGTTGCCCTGGTCCAATTGAACACCATTCAGCGAGACATATTCCGCATCCGCATCCGCATGATGGGTCTGCGCGACACCGACGAGACCGGGCGCAGCAATCTGCGCGGCGAAATCGCCAAATTCGACGCTGAAATCACGAAAACCTGGAAGGAGTATATGGCGACCTTCCTCGACGATGAAGAAAAGGTATTGGCAGCAACCCTTGCCAAAAAAGCCGAAGACTATGCCGATCTGCGACGCCGGGTCCTGGCGTTCTACGATGCCAAGGACGCCAATGCCGCGGCCAGCCTGGCCAGTGGCGAAGGCATACAACGCTTCTTTGCCTTGGACGAATCCATCGACAAGCTGATCGATCATCAAGACAAGGTCGCCAAGCAGGAATACACCAAAGGCCATAATACTGCTGATTCAGCCCGCACCACTGCCCTGACCGCTGCCGGACTGGCACTGCTCATCGGTATCGGTCTGGCAACCCTTATTGTCAAATCCATCACGACGCCCCTCAATGGGATTCTCTCGGCCATGGCGCGTCTGGCCCAAGGCGACCGGGAAGTGGAAATCCTAGGCACCGCCCGAGGCGACGAAGTGGGTGATATCAGCCGGGCGGTCGAGGTCTTTAAACAGGCGGCTATCGACAAGTACCGCATGGAGGAAGAACAAAAAGCCGCCGATGAAGCAAGCCGCAAGGCCGAGGCCGAGCAACGTGCCCGTGAAGCCGCCATCGTCGCCGAAGTCGCAGATGTCGCCAAAGCAGCCAGCAACGGTGATCTCGACCGCCAGATCGGCTTGGCGGGCAAGGATGGCTTCCTGCTCGGCCTGTGCCAAGGCGTCAACACACTCATCAGCCTGACTGGTGTAGCCCTGAAGGATGTGGCCTCGGTGTTGTCATCGGTTGCCCATGGCGACCTGACCAAGCGCATTACCAATCCCTATGGCGGCCTGTTCGGCCAGTTGAAAGGCGACGTCAACAAGACCGCCGACAAACTGTCGGAGATTGTCGGCAATATCAATTCCGCCGCCGGTCAGATCGGCTCAGCCTCCTCCGAAGTGGCGGCGGGCAGCCAGGACCTGTCCGAACGCTCGGAGCAGCAGGCCAGCGCGTTGGAGGAAACCGCAGCCTCCATGGAG
>JAYTWE010000100.1:0-1994 GCA_043744055.1 Magnetospirillum sp. | reverse complement strand
GTTGGAGACCGAAGTTCAGCAATTTCTCAGCGGGGTAAAGTCCGCTTAGAGCGTGTTGACATTCAAGTTGCGGACACTTTTTTCTCCTCCCCCTGGCTTGCCGGGGGGAGGTCGGGAGGGGGGCCTTGCCGTAATATGGACGAGGGAGTTTCCCATGCCCCCTCCCCAACCCACCCCCGGCAAGCGGAGGGAGGGAGAAGCGCTGAATGTCAACGCGCCCTAGCATCGCCGGCTTAGATTTTCGTAAATCGGCACCAGATGAAGTTCTGAAGCTTGCCGCCTGGGGTCGTATGGGCCTCGGCGCGGCTTTCTTCCAGTTTGAACTCGGCTCCCAGCAGGGCGGACAGGCTGGTTTCGTCATGGCGCGCCACGGGAAGACCTGAACATTGTTCCGGCCCATCGGGGGCGAAGGTGGCGATGATGACGGTGGATTCGGGTCCCAGCGCCCGGCGCATGACCTCCACATAGGCCGCTTGCTCTGCCGGGTCGCGCAGGAAGTGGAACACCGCGCGGTCATGCCAAAGGTCGAACAGACCCGGCACCGGATTCCACTCCAAGACATCGCTTTCGATCCAGCTGATATCGTCACCCATCGGGCCGAGGCGCTCGCCGGTCTGGCGCAATGCCGCTTCCGAGATGTCGAGAACCGCCACATGGATATAGCCGCTTTCCAGCAGGCGATCCGCCAAGAGAGAGGCGCCGCCGCCCACATCAATGATGGTTGCGTCCTTGCGCAATCCCGCCGCCTGTATCAGGGAGAGTGAGGTGGCGGGATCGTTTTGGAACCAAGACACCTCTTCCGCCGTCTTGGCTGTCCAGACGTTTTGCCAGTGGTCTTTGCGTTGGTTGGACACGGTCATGGCTTGGTCCTGGATCAAGGTGCTTTACCCTCTCACTCTATATGGTCACGGTTGGGCTGGAAATATGCTTCGGGGAGTCGTATAGAGACGGCTTGCCGTCTCGCGGGCGCGAGATGTTTGGAGACGAAGGTTCCATGTCCGAGAATTGGTCGCCGGAAAGCTGGCGCGCGAAGCCCATCCATCAGGTCCCCACCTATCCCGATCAGGCCGCCCTGGCCGAGGTGGAAGAGAACCTGCGCAATTTCCCGCCGTTGGTCTTTGCTGGCGAGGCTCGTCGCCTCCAGCAATCCCTGGCCGAAGTGGCCGAGGGTAAGGCTTTTTTGCTGCAAGGCGGCGATTGCGCCGAAAGCTTTGTCGAGTTCCGCGCCAATAATATCCGCGATACCTTCCGGGCCTTGCTGCAAATGGCGGTGGTGCTGACCTATGGCGCCGCCATGCCGGTGGTCAAGGTCGGTCGTATGGCTGGTCAGTTCGCCAAGCCCCGCTCGGCCGATACCGAGACCATCGACGGCGTGACCCTGCCCAGCTATCGCGGCGATAATATCAACGGGATCGAATTCACCCCGGAATCGCGCATCCCCGATCCGCAGCGCATGATCCGCTCCTACAACCAGTCGGCCGCGACCTTGAACCTGCTGCGGGCTTTTGCTCAGGGCGGTTATGCCGATCTGCACAAGGTGCATCAGTGGACCCTGTCTTGCGT
Organism: Magnetospirillum sp.; assembly: GCA_043744055.1. Classification (GTDB taxonomy): domain Bacteria; phylum Pseudomonadota; class Alphaproteobacteria; order Rhodospirillales; family Magnetospirillaceae; genus Phaeospirillum. Next base: position 431 of record JAYTWE010000100.1, on the reverse strand, counting down.
TGCCGGAACTCTCCAAGGTGCGCGGTATCAGGATCTGTGCGCCCGTCTGGACGAGACCCTGGCGTTCATGGAGGCCTGTGGCCTGACCTCCGAGACCACGCCGCAGCTGCGTGAAACAGACTTCTTCACCTCCCATGAAGCTTTGCTGCTGCCCTATGAACAGGCGCTGACCCGCGTGGATTCCACCACCGGCGACTGGTATGACTGCTCGGCTCATATGCTGTGGATCGGTGAGCGCACCCGCCAGTTGGATGCCGGTCATGTGGAGTTCCTGCGCGGCGTTGGCAATCCTTTGGGCTTCAAGGCCGGTCCCGGCATGAGCCCCGACGATCTTCTCCGCCTGATCGACCAGCTGAATCCCGGCAATATTCCGGGCCGCATCACCATCATCACCCGCATGGGAGCGGAAAAGATCGAAGCCGCGCTGCCCG
>JAYTWE010000099.1:0-5364 GCA_043744055.1 Magnetospirillum sp. | reverse complement strand
GGCGGCCGCCACGCGGCCAGATATGTCGGATAAATCTTTGTAGGTGAAGTCTCGCCGATCCTGATGACGGCCTAACCAACGCAGAGCCACATTACCGCCTCGTCCGGCAGCCACATGCCGATCCGTGCACGCTCCTCCGATATTGAGGCTGCCAGCGGTCGCACAACTCAACTCCGCCAGGGACTCGTCCCAGCTGAACCCAGGCTCAACCGTATTTTCCGCGCAGCTCACGCCGGATTTCACCAAAGCCATGCATCCTCCCAAATGCCCTTATGACAGTGGATGGCGACGGACTCTCGTCCGATCCACCTGCTCCCCGCCTTCTTGGCTATTGTTGTCCATGCTTCCCCTGCCACGCAAGACATGGAAACGCAGACCACCGATGCGACTTTAAAAAATGTCAGGGCGCAGCGGGCAGCCCCGCATCCAAAATGGCCGCCGCAATGCGCTCTCCAATCAGCTTATTGAATTTTGGGGAATAGTGGACGGTGTCGATATAGGCATTGGCCTCGACCGGCTCCAACTCCGCCAACCATAACAGCCCGTGCTCCCAAAGCTGCCCCTGGCCGCGCATCTGGGCCATCTTGGGATAGCCCCGCGCCGAGTTCATATGATAGCCCAGCGCCTCTTCCTTCACCGGGAAGGGACGTTTGCGGTTGTCATAAGAATAGGTGGGGACCGGCTGCTGAACGAACAGCGCCTTGACCCCCAGCCGTTCAGCACTGGCATCAATCATGCGGCGATTGGTATCCAGGCGCGAAATGACTTTGTCCACATCGGACTCCGCCTCGCAGAAGCTGCCCCATTCCCGCACCATGACCGACTTATCCCCACCGAAGTGTCGGACCAGTTGAACCACGCTGGAGCGATGAGAGAGTTCAAGTGCGATGGGCATGCGCGCCCGCGCCCGAGTCAGCTGAATCAGCCGCTCGTTCCAGGCCGACACTTCGGGAGCGGCGCAAGAATAGAAGTCGCCGAGACCGTCGATGAACACCGCCACATCGGGCCTTACCCCGGCCGTCACATGCTGCTCGAAAGCAATGCGTTCCTGGGTGGAAAAATACGAGTCCACACCAAAATTAAACACCTGAACATCGGAACGCCCCGATGACCGCAGCGCATTTTCCACCTCGGCCGCTATGGTCTCTCCATCCGAGACGCCAAGCCCCAGGGTCGTCGAACCGCCATAGATGAACACTTTGGCGCCCGATGTTTTTAAACTCTGTCCCTCCCGGCCATTGGCTCGGTATCCGTCCTCGGTGATATTGAAATGCTCGCCCTTAATGGGGCTCATGCGGAATTCCACGAAGGGACTATAGACCGTATCGGCCTGACGCCAGCTTTCCGCCAGGACCTTTTCAGAGCGGCGGATATCGTCGGTATCGTAAAGCTTGGCGATATTATCGGCGGTCCAATCAACGGCGAAAGGAGGCCGCTTGGCTCGGAATATCTTCAACGCCCAATTGGCAGAGATCTCGGCAAACATCACGCCGATGGCCAAGCACAACAGAATCACCGCCAGCGAGGAGAAGACCCGTCCCAGTGGATTAGATTGTTTCCGACGCATCAGGATAATACCTTACCAAAGCCAAGCCCACTGATACCGCGATTAGATAGCCCCGCGCAATGAGGAGAAATGAGGCATGTTTGCACTCCACCCCAGAATTGAAGCCGATACGGCCCTGGTGCTCGATTGGCCGATCTGCCGCATTCTGCTGATGCGCGATTCCACCTATCCTTGGCTGGTTCTGGTCCCCCGTCATGCGGGGATCGTCGAGATCACCGATCTTGTTCCTGAACTTCAAATCGGACTAATGGGCGAGATCGCCAAAGCTTCAACCATCTTGCGCACCCTGGTAAGCCCCCACCGCATCAATGTGGCGGCCCTAGGCAATGTGGTGCCCCAGCTGCACGTCCACGTCATCGCCCGCAACACCGACGATCCCGCCTGGCCCAAGCCCGTTTGGGGAGTAGTCCCCACCGCTCCCTACAGCCCAGAAGCCCTGGAAGCGCGCCTGACGGAGTGGCGCGCGGCACTGGCATTGCGGATGACTGCCCAATAAGGCCTTTGGGCAATTTTGGGGAGCTTTAGCGTTGGGGCCTTGCCAAGCCTCTCGCCAACCCCTTATATTCTGCGCCGCGACGCGGGTGTAGCTCAATGGTAGAGCAGAAGCTTCCCAAGCTTACGACGAGGGTTCGATTCCCTTCACCCGCTCCAACAACTTAGCTATAAAATCAATGAGTTAAGCCAAAACGAAGATGCCGCAAGGTGCTTCGTTGTTCCCGATTCTGCCGTGTGCTAGCTTACAAGGTACTTACACAGAACCCTGTAAGTCGCATTGGTGAGGGACATTCATGGCCCGTGTCAGACTGACAAAATCCCTGGTGGAAGAGTTGCAGCCGCCAACCAGCGGGCAAATCTTCGTCTGGGATAGCGAGTTGCCCGGCTTTGCCGTCCGCATCACGCCGACCGGGATCAAGGCCTGGATCGTTCAGATGCGGGTGCGCGGCGGCAGGGAACGCCGCATGACCGTGGGGCTGTGCAGTAAGGTTCCGCTCGACATGGCCCGCCGGGAAGCCCGGAACCTTATCGCCAATGCTGATCTTGGCCGCGACGTGGCCCAGGAACGGCAAGAAGCGCGTGAGGTCAAGCCCGAGACCAATCCGACCTTTGCCGTTTTTTCGGCCCGCTGGATGGAAGAGGTTGTCGCCCGGCGCAACCGCCCCGGCACCGTACGGCTTCGCTTCCTGCTGCTCTCCAATCACATCCTCCCCGCTCTGGGGGAAAAGCGGCTGACCGAGATTGACCGCAAGGATATCGAGGACATGCACCATGCCGTATCCCAACGTTACCCCGTGGCCGCTAATCGCGTGGTCTCAACCTGTTCCGCCATCTTCGCCACGGCGATGCGCTGGGGACTGTTAGACCGCAATCCGGCGCTCGACACCCATAGGAATGCCGAGGAAGGCCGAGAACGCTACCTGACGCACGAGGAGATCGCCCGCCTACAAAAGGTCTTGGACGAGACCCCCGCGCAGGATTCCGCCGATTTGATCCGGCTGCTGATGCTGACCGGGGCACGCTTCGGCGAAGTCGCCGCCATGCGCTGGGAGCAGCTGGACCTTGAAGCCGGGGCTTGGGTCAAGCCAGCCGCCACCACCAAGCAGAACAAAATCCACCGTGTGCCGCTATCGCCGCCGGTCGTCGCCATTCTGACCCGCCGCACGGAATCAGCCAAGATCGCCAAACGCCCATCCAGGGGCAGCAAACTCGACAGGGGAGCCAGAGAGGGCAATCCATGGGTGTTCCCCGGTGACGGCAAGGACGGCCACATGACCACCGTCCGCGTCTTCTGGGCGGCGGTCTGCAAGCGTGCCGAGATCAAGGGCGCTCGCGTCCACGACCTCCGCCACACCTTCGCCAGCCTACTCGTTTCTGCCGGGGAAAGCTTGCCCGTGGTCGGGGCGCTGCTGGGCCACACCCAGGCCAAGACCACCAGCCGCTACGCCCACCTGATGGACGATCCGTTGCGAGCAGCGATGGAGCGGGTGGGTAAGATTACGACAGGCACAAATTCAGATTAAAGGGAGAGATGGAAGCCATGAGCTACGCGAAAATGCTGCCCGATGACAGATTAAGACTTAGTGGCGCGATAAAACAGTTTATCAAACCTAAATTTGTGCTGTGGCCCTTGTCAAACGCCATGCGAAATGAAGTAATTCATAGGCTTGATAATCTGCTTGGTGAGATAATTTGCGGAGACATCGTCGCTACTGGATACAGCAATAATGATAAAAAACATGAAGACCGCATAGATCGGTATTTTTTCGATACACTTAAAAATAGATCGAAAACATATAAGATATTTTATGTATTTTTTAATACTGGTAATTTATATGCTGGTGGAGAGTATGTTGAGGAGCTGCCATATTCTGATGTCTTGATCATGGCACGTCAAAAAGCAGAAGTTGACCACATAGTGCAACTTCCCGATTTTGAAAAGAAAAAATCTGGACGACACCCCATAAAAGCGTGGCCGCTAATTGCAAAATGTGCCGTTGAGTGCTTTTACAGAAATAACAAATGCGCTTCAGTCAAAGAGATTACGCGTATTGTAAGAATTGAGCACGCATCTTGCTCGGAATCTACCGTTAGAGATTTCCATATGTATTTTTCATTACTGTGTAACGGGCGCTCGATATCGAGGCATGAAATATGTTTTGCTTGGCGTTGGGCGGTAGTCGCCTGGGTTGCGAGCGAGATTATTAATGGTCCAGGTCACGGGAATCTACTGGAAGAAATAACGATACGGTCACGCCGCGCACTTAACGATGAGTTCAATAAACTCGGCGAGGAAAATATGACTACGTTCTCAGAACTCATTGCCGACATAAAATAACACATGGATAAATTACTCCATGCTCCAGGCAGCCATCGAGTAATATCCTGCCTATCTAAGCAGACATTTATCCATAAATTGATTTATACTGATTTTTGGATTTCTACACCATCGCAGATTTGCGCCCCATTTGCTTAATCGGGAGCCACGGTCAATCCGGAGGCACCCATGAGCTACAAAAAGAAACCCCGTACCACCACCGGCACCTTGCCCGTTGCACTGGCCGGACGCCTGTATACCCCCGAGGAAGCAGCTGCCTTTCTTGGGGTCGCGACACAAACCCTGGCCCACTGGCGAACGAAGGGGCTGGGAGTAAAATATATCCTCCTGTCCAAGCGCTGCGTTCGTTATTCCGAACTGGCGCTACGGGAGTGGGTCGAAAGCCGTACCCAGGAATCGACGGTCGAGAACTTCCGGCACGGATGAGGCAAGGCCATGGCCGCCATTCCCCCATCCGTTGCCGACAGACTGGCCAAGGCATCGGCCCAGATCCGCTTGGCCCCCGTGCCTGCGGACCAGGAAAAGGCCTTCATGGCCCGCCATCTGGTATTGGCGACTCTTCCGCATCGCGATCCCGGCAACCTGCCCGTCTGGCGGCGGGAGAACGGCCGTTTCGTTCTAACCGTAACGCCATCGACTGACGATGACGGCCACCCCCGTCACCCCTATGGCAGCATTCCTCGCCTACTGTTGTTCTGGGCTGTCACAGAGGCAGCAAGAACCAAGAGTCGGCGTCTGCACCTCGGCCATACCCTTGCCGACTTCATGCGCCAAGTCGGACTGAGCCCCGATACCGGCGGCGGAAAGCGCGGTGACGCCCGGCGTCTTCGCGATCAGGCCGAGAGACTATTTCGGGCACAAATCAGTTTTGAGGAGCGCCCCGCCCTGCCTGGGGAGCGTGCCCGCTGGATCAACATGCCGATCACCGACAGCGGCGAGGTGTGGTGGAGTGCGGCCGCTCCGA